>JAOUPZ010000001.1 GCA_029879595.1 Deltaproteobacteria bacterium
CCGGAAGAAACCGTCGGGTCTGTGGCAAAATGCGGCATCGCCCGGATGGACATGATATGAGTTATGGAAAACATGACTCGCACGGGTTTACAACCTTCCGGTTGTCAACCGCCGCCAGAACAAAAGACATGAAATCAACAATGCCCAAAAGATTCCTGCTGATCCTTCTGCTGCCGGTTTTTGCGGCGGGCTGCCTTGCCGCCCGGCCCCTGGCCCCTCATCCCAGCGTGGTGTATGTGCCCCGGCCCGGACAGATCAACTCCACCCTGGGAGAGGACGAGTTGCAGACCATGTTCACCACCTCGCCGGACCGGAATCCCGATGGCCTGGGGGTATACGAGCTTATCTGGCCGCAGTCCAGCATGACCCTTGTGCCCTGGGAGCTGCAACGCTTTCGCGAGGAACGCAGGAAAACCGCTTATGCCCGCAGCGAAAGTGAACACGAGCAGGCCCTGAGCGACATGGAAAAAACCTTTGGGAACCATGTGATCTTCCAGGGATACCTGATTTCCTACTTCTCCCGGTTCACAGAACCTGGGTTTTATGAACCAGAGGGGATATACCTGCTTGACGACAGGGGCCGTAAATTCAAGCCTGTCAAAACCGGCACCGGTTACAGGGACTACCAGCAGGAAATCCGGCTGCGGGAAACCGGAGCCGGCTACAAACTGGAGGAATCGGCCTATCACTTCGGGTATCCTCACCTGTATTTCCCCGGTGATGCCCTGACCCCGCAGACCAAAGCCCTGATGCTGTTTTTCGCCGCATCGGACAAGCGCATCCGGTTTACCTGGATATTTGACCCGGACTATGTGGTGCCCGGTGGCTCCGTCGATGCTCACATGGGCCGCGACATGGACAAACTGAGGCTGCGGGGCAACTGATTCCGGGGGGATTCACCCGGCGTCAACACTGGCAATTTCTTCCACCAGAACCAGCTTGAAAAGCACCTGAAAAACTCGGTAAAACCTCCGGGCAGTTTCCGCAATCCGGGTTTTTCCCCTGCCGATGGCCTTAAAAAACACGAAATAACACAATCCGAGGAATGATAATGACCACCCAGATTGACCTGATCATCAGGGCCCTGGACAACTTCAGCCCGGTTTTTGAAAAACTCGATAAATCCTTTTTGAAATGGGGCAGCAATGGCGCCGGCGCCGTGGACGCGCTGGAGGACATCAACGGCAGCATGGAGGATCTGGTTCGGCAGACCGGGATGGCTGAGGGTGCGCTTGCCGGCTTTTCCGCCTCCACCACCCGCCTGATGACCGAGGCGGCCGAGGAGCAAAGAGCCCGGAATGAGGAGTTTTTGGCGGCCCGTGAAACAGCAGCCCTGGATCACCATGACCGAATGCTGGCCCTGGAACAGGACGTAATGGCGCGAAAAACCGCCCAACGGGAAATTTTCCGCGCCCAGGAGGAACAGGCCCAGGGCGCACACTACGCCGGCCTGCTGGCCGCGCAGCAGGCTGCGGGCGACCAGGCGGTCATGGTGGACGCCGCCACCCTGATGAGCAGGTACAGGCTGTATGAGGATTACCGCAACGCCATTTTGAACCTGGCCCGGGACAAGGGTGGCCAGCTGGCCCGAGCGGCGAAAGCCCTGGCTGTGGCCGAGGCCACCGTGATGGCCTATCTGGCGGCCAATAATGCCCTGGCCAGTGCGCCCTATCCCTTCAATATTCCCCTGGCAGCGCTGGTGCTGGCCCAGGGACTGGCCAACGTGGAGCGGATAAGACAGGTGGGAATAGCCCACTCCGGCCTGGAAAACGTGCCCGAGGATGGAACCTATGTGCTCAGACAAGGGGAACGGGTTCTCAGCCCGGCACAGAACCGTGACCTGAGCCGCTTTCTCGATGGCGGCCCTGGAGGCAGCAGCCATGGGGTCAGGATCGATTCAATCGTGATCCATATCCTGGAAAACGCCACTTCCGCCGAAGCCCTGCTGAACATGAATCCCGCGGACCTGAAAAGGATCGTGGCGGAAAAAATATTTCCGGCTATGGATGAACTGGCCGACCAGGGCATCCGCCCGGCCTTTACGGAGTAGAAACCACATGAGCCTGAATGTTTCCAGCTGGTTTATTGAGCATTTGAAAGGAAGGTCCCTTTCACCTTTGCGCCGATTCACCCTTGGAGGCAGCGATTATTCCGACAAGGTTCTGCGCTGGCCCAGTCTGAACTTCCGGGCCGACACAATCGACCTGGGAACCACCCAGGTTGAACTGGATGCCACCGGGAACCATTTCCAGTTCCTGGTCAACTGCAACCACCTGTTTTCCACCAGCGCGGAAATCAGCCTGGGGCTCACCCACCCGCAAAGCGGCCCGGAGTTCCTGAATCTGTATCTGGGAGGAATTTCCAATATCCACTTTGAACGTGGTGGAACACGCATCAGGCTTCAGATGCAGGGTAAAACCAAGGATCTCACAGACACGGCGCTGGGCAGCGAAGCGGAATCATTGGGGTTGGATTTCACCAGCAGCATGCATTTCCCCAGTGATTTCGTATGGATGCTGGTTACATCCTATGGCGGAATGTCTGCCCTTGAAAGCACGTCCAATCCCGACATCGACTATGAAACCTGGCTCAAATGGCGGCAGGACAATATCCTCAAGGACACCAGGGTCAAAGCCTATCTCACCGGCGAGAAGATTTACCAGATCATCAACACCCTGGCGGAAATGGACACCAGAGTGGTGGCCTTTCAGGGTGGGCGGTTATTTTTTTCCGATATGTTTCAGCCCTACAGCGAGGGGGGGATCCACTTTGACCTGAGCCGGACGCTCGATTTCAACTGGGAGCTGGGACCCTCCAGGATCATCAACGAGTTCACCGCGGAGGCGGGTTACAACCCCTCCACCGGAAAGTTCAACAGCAACTACACCAAAACCGATGATGTATCCCAGAGCAACTTCGGCATCCGTTCCCGGCGACACGGGTCGAAGGGGGTATGGTTCGCCCGAAGCTTCGATGGCATTTTCATGGCGCAGGACAAGGTTTACATACACCGGAACCCCCTGGCCAGAATGTCCATCAGGACCACCCTGGGAGACGGACTTCTTTATAACCTGGGCGAGATCCTGTCCATTACGGATTCCCATCTTGGACTGGACGGGAAAAATTTCAGGCTCATCGGCCAGGGAATCGACCTGGATTCCGGAATAACCCATCTGCAACTGGAAGAAGCCGCTCACCGCCAATGGGAACACCGGCATATGGTCTCGTCATACAACCTTACCGTGGACACCATCACCAGAACCACATCCGGGAAATATCTGGCCATTGAGGAACTGGTGTTCTTCCACCAGCTGCACAAGTCGGACGGTAATGATAATTTTTCACCTACCGGTCTGTATGCCCAGCGATTGCTGGACCTGGGCGGCGGATCATTTGTATTCGCAGGAGCGCCCTCATCCGGTTCTTATTCCAGGGTGATTCAACGCTCCTCAGATAACTGCGAAACCAGCACCATGGTTTTCTCGGGAATTCCCCAGTCTTCAAATATGAGGGATCTGTTCCGGTGCAGTTCAAGCCATGTCCTGCTTTCCGCCGATTCAGGCCAGGTCTATTTATCCACAGATATCGGATCTTCCTGGGTGCTCACGGATGTGATCAGTCCCGGCACACACATCGGCAAGTTTTTTCATCCCTATCCGGACAGGATTTTCGGAATTTCGGGCGGACAGACCTACGGACTGGAGGGGCTTCACATCTGGGAATCAAACAACCTGGGGGTCAGTTTCAGCTATAAGACAACCATTTTCTCCAGCGGGGTATATACCATCTGTGGAGTTCATGTTCTTTCCGGGTCGGAGTTTCTTATCGGCCACAACGGATTAGACCACACGCACCTGGGGATCACCAGGGTATCCATGAATTCCTCAGAAGACATGAGCTGGGCAACAGTGAAGACCAATGCGAGCTTCAGCCATATTCTCCGGACAACCTCTGGCACTCTGGTCATGGGGTACTACGAGTATCTGACATCGGCCGGTGGGTCGATCCTGATGTCCACGGACAACGGTTCCAGCTGGCAGGAATACTCCCGGGTGGCCATGCAGGGAAACATTCATCTCATGCCCCAGCCGGATGGATCTCTGGATGCCGTTATTTCAAGGACATCCGCTGGGATCAGAACCGACAGGCACAAATGCTTCGACCCCGGCTTTGCCTTCCCGGCAAGTTGATTTTGCAGGACTGCAAACCCCACCTGATGCCGGGGAAATCCGGACCGGCTTCCTTGCTGAGTGGAGGCTTTTCAGGCCACCACTGTTTTTTCACCCTTGGTATTGGGTGATCCATCGGCCACCGCCAGGGCCTCAATATTGAAAACCAGGGTGGAGTTGGGAGGGATGTTTCCCATCTGGCGCTTGCCATAGGCCATCCCGGGTGGAATGACCAGCTGCCGCCTTTCTCCGGGCTCCATTCCGACGATACCTTCCTCCCAGCCCTTTATCACTCTGCCGGAGCCCAGCGGGAACTCAAACGGGCGTCCCCGGTCCAGCGAGCTGTCAAAGCGGGTACCGTCAATCACCCATCCGGTGTAGTTGACCTTGATACTCATTCCCTTGGCGGCCGACTTTCCCGAACCGTCCTTCAATACGGCCACCTTCAGACCAGAGTCGGTCTCACGGTAGCTGGCTTTGGGCAGCATCCTGAAAGTCTTCAAAAAATCGTTGCCAGGCGGAGGAGCCTTGCTCTCCCGGGGAGCGCCTGCCGCCCCCTGAGTCTGGATTCCCGATTTTCCAACATTCATCGCCATTGTTTCACCTCCTGACTGCCGGCGGATCATCCCGGTTTCTGCTCTCCGGGTGATCATGCCGGGCGTTTCTGAAGAAATGCATGCTAAAAAATAAGGAAAGCAAATCACACACCAATCAGACCTTTCCTCGCGAGATCCTGCCCGTTTGCCCCCTTGCCCTGAGGAGCAGGGGGGGCTGCACGGGAAAATATTCCGCCGCAAGGGCTGATTTTTCTGTCTTTCAGGGAAATATTTCCCGCCCCGACGGGGTGCGGGAAGGTGAGCTTTTGGACACAGGTTCAGGAACCGGTGTTTTCCAATAAAAACTTCATCAGCGCCTGCTGGGCGTAAAGCCTGTTGTCGGCCTGCTGAAAAATGATGGAGCGGGGGTGATACACCATTTCCTCGCTTATCTCGAAACCGGGATGAATGGGCATATCATGCATGATGAAGGCGTCGCTCCCGGACAGATTCTCCTCGTTCAGCTGATACGGGATCATCTGGGCAACCCGCCGCTTTTTTTCGTCCTGGTATGACTCGTCATTGAAGAACTCCATATCAATCCAGGTATCTGTATAAACAAACTGAGCCTTGCTTACAGCGGCCTTCAGGTCCGTCGTTCTTTCAACCAGTCCGGTCGCCATCAGCCGCTCCATCAGCGCCGGGTCGTCAGCCGCCTGATTGGTTTCAGGGGTAACCAGGACAAGCTTCCCCCCCACCTGGGATAAACCACAAGCCAGGGAATTGGCCACGTTGTTGTGAATGCCGACATAGACCAGGGTCTGCCCCTGGAAGGTCCCAGCGTTTTCGTAGATCGTAACCAGATCTGCCAGGGCCTGACAGGGATGAAACTTGTCGTCGCAACCATTTATAACCGGTGCCCGGGAATGCCGGGCCAGGTTAATGACATCGGAATGATGTTTAAGCCGGGCCATGAGAATATCGGTCTGGCTGGAAACATACCGGGCCTCGTATTCAATGGGAGAGATAGAAAAATTCGATTTCCCCCAATCCATGACCACAACCTGCCCCCCAAAGCGCCCAAAGCCGACTTCAAAGGAAATCCTGGTGCGGGTGGAAGTTTTCTGGAACAGCATCAGCAGAACCTTCCCCCTGAAACAGTCGCGGTAGGATTCCGGATTGTTTTTCATGTCGATGGCAAGGTGTACCAGAGCGTTCACCTCGTCAGCACTAAAATCATCCAGGGTAATGCAATGTTTCATAATGGACCCTGCAAAATCATGATGAAAACCGTATTCCTGAAAAAGAAAAATCGAAAACAAGAACCATATCAGATAAACAGGTGTTTTTCAAAGAATTTTTTCTGGCGGCCCCCCTTGAACGCAGGGCATCAAACAACTTTCAAAATTCAAACCGGCTGGCCGATAACCGCACACGACAGGCAAATCACGCCAGTGGTGCCCCTGTCAGTCCATTCGGTTTCTTCCTGGGCTGATAAACCAACTTCCGAGGTTTTCGACTCTCCGGACATATTATCCGGTATGATTACTGGAAGTTTGTTTTGTGGGCCATGCCGGCAGTCCCCAAAATATCTATTGCCAAATTATATACGTGTATCGTAAGCTTAAAAATAAAATTCATTAATATCCTTTTCCTCCGGGGCTGTTATTTTAACTTAAACTGTGTTGTAAATCTGTACAACGTTTACGCGGATATAAGTCGGCTCCGCCAGCGTTGTCAGGGGGAATCGAAAGTTTTAAGGGGATCAGGGGTCCCAGTCGATGTTTATCAAGGCAGTTGGGAAAACAGCATCGAATTTCTTTTTGATTATGCGGACAACCACCCGGTAGAACACCCCGGGATATTGCCACGACGCCATTCGATGTCCTCGCGGCCATCGAAAAAGCAGGTCCGCATGAGTCATCCAGTCCGGCGTATGATATGATAAAAAATCGTTCCATCCAGGCCAAGGTACTGCTCAGGTTCTCGCTGTATTTCCTGTTTTTCTTCGTAGTCACCCAGCTCGTGTTCATGATCAGCTTCCGCGAATTCTCCACCCGGTCGGCCCAAAACAAGGCCACCCTTATTGCCGAACTGGTGAAAAACAACCTGACATCGCTGATGAAGCTGGGCCTGATTCAGATGCGCGATGAATACCTGAATCCCCTGTTATCCGGTCACGATATCAATGAGATAAAGGTCTTCAGAGGGCATAAGGTGCAGGAACTGTTTGGAACTCCACCAAACTTTGTCAAGCCGCGGGACAACTTCGAGACTCAGGTGCTGAACACCGGCAAGGAAAATGTCCGGCTAAATGAAGGGCTGCTAACGGCCACCTACCAGATTGTCATCCCGTATCTTTCCACCAACGAGGGCGCCGTTCATTGCCCGCTCTGCCACATAAACTCCAAGGAGGGGGATGTCCTGGGGGCGGTAAGCATTGAACTGAATCTTACCAACGAAAGAAAACTGGGGGTTTTCGCATTTGTCATAATCATCTTCGCGTCCGGGGTTCTTTCGATACTGTTCCTCTACCGGACGCACCGCTTCATGTTGAAGTCCTTCTATGAGCCGATAAGCGATGTTATCAACTGGCTCACCAACGCCAGTGAATACTTGGAGAATGCCGCAAACTCCTTTTCCGAATCCAGCCAGGTGCTGGCCGACGGTACTCACACCCAGGCTTCCACGCTGGAGAAAAACTCGGACACCATACAGGAAATGGCCGGCAGGACCAAAAAGAACGCCGATAACTCCATGAATGCCCGGAAAGAAACCGATAAGGCGGTGGACACGGCCAACAAGGGCGGCACTGCCACATCGCGCATGGTGGAGGCCATTCAGGAAATCAAAAGCTCATCCGACGAGTCCGTGAAAATTGTACGGACCATTGACGAGATCGCCTTCCAGACCAACCTGCTGGCCCTAAACGCGGCCGTTGAAGCCGCCCGGGCCGGAGAATCCGGCAAGGGCTTCGCAGTGGTGGCCGAGGAGGTCCGCAATCTTGCCAAACGCAGCGCCGATGCCGCACGGGAAACCAGCCAGCTTCTGGAAAAGGCGCAGCAAAAAGCTGAGATGGGGGTGGAGGTGGCCGAGGAAGTTAATACCATGCTGCAAAATGTTGTGAAGAGCATACAGGTGGTGGGTGAATTCACCGGGGAGATAACCTCGGCGATTTCACTGCAATCCCGGGCCTTGGAAGACCTCAGCACCTCGATGATACACATGAACGATGTGACCCAAAAAACCGCCTACAGCGCCGATCAGACCGCCACCACCAGCATGGAACTCACCACCCATGCCCAGGAGATGATCAATAACGTGGACAAGTTGCGACTGCTGGTCACCGGCAGTTCAACCCGGAAAAGGCTTTTTGGCGGCAATGGCGGCAATGGGGGTAAGTTTCCATTCTTCAGGAACAGGCCCCAGCTTGAGGATGTGAAGAAAATTGGCCGTTAGGTCCTTCGCCAGACCCACCGGAAAAAGCCCCGCCGTCTTCCCCGACACGGCGAACCAGAGGCAGGGAAATACAAAAATCACTCCAGGGTATCGCTCAAATATCTTTTTTGCGTTATAATACTCAAGCAAAGGTGTTCCGGCGGAAATGCCGGAATGTACCCGGTGTTCATCATTTCCAGAAAAAGGGTTCTACAGACGGTAAAACCTGATTTGTCAACAAAGCGGCAAATAGCAAAGAGGCAAATAGCAAACCGCCGCGAAAGTAACTAACATGCGACAAAGGAGCATCATGAAAAGATGGATTATCCCCGCCCTGGCGGCGGTGATGCTGTTTTCGGCATCCAACAGCGCCCACGCGCTGATTTCGGCCACACTGGACGTCCCCGTATCATACGCCTTCAATGATTCGGATATTGAAACCGATGGCGTATCGGGTACCAAGATCGGTATATCCCTGCCTATCTTCATTGGTCTGGCGCTGGAAAAATACGAGGTGACGATCAAGAATGCTCCCGGGCTTTCTCCCATCAGCTATGCGGTCAGCATGTACGATTTCTATATTGATCTTCCCTTTCCCTTCCTCAACCTGGGCCTGGGCGCAGGCATTGGCAAGGGAGACCTCACCGGCGATGGTGTGAACCAGTACGGCCCGGTACCACTGGGGCAGTGGTTCGCCACCCTGGGATACCCCTTCCTGGGCCTGTTCGATATCCACATGGGATACCACAGCATATCCGGCAAGGCCCGCAAGAAGGGCAACCCTGATATAGACATGGGCGCCACCATGTACACTGTAGGTTTCAGGGTTGGATTCTAACAGAATCCCCCCGGCATAAAAAAAGGGAGCAATGTCTCCATTGCTCCCTTGCTGTGCCTTCAGATCCCGCTCAGGCTCAACAAAAATATACCCGCTACAATCAAATACCCTTCGGCCTTGCAATCCCTAGCCGCCTGCCTGCCGAAAAGCTACTTCAATAAAACCATGTAGGCACCTTTGAATCGTTCGTCCAGCCGGGCCAAGTCATCCTTCATCCGGACGGCCTGTTCTTTGTCCAGCGGAGCGATTCTGATCCTTTGAACCAGCCTGTCCCCATCCAGCTGCTGGCTGATCACCTGAATGCTGTCCGCGCTGACCCTGGCCAGCAGGATATCCCGGAACTTCCGGACACAGGAGTGAGATGTACAGGAGCCCACCTGCAGGGCGTAACCTGATCTGACCGCAGCCGGGGCCTGGTTTTCAGCCGGAGCTGTTTGTGCGGTAGCGGAGGGCTTTGCGGCTGTTTTGTTCGCGGCCCTGCCGTTGGCCATGTTGCTATCGGACGTTTCACCGCCAGCCTTTGTTCCATTGGCCTTTACTCCGTTGCCCAGCCTGGGGGGCTTGATTTTGGAGTCCACGCGGGGCAGTGCCAGGGGTTCCAGTCCGGCCGTGCTTCCCGGATTCAGTTCCGGCGCGGGCGGGGCCTCAACGGAGGCTTCATCCTCGGCGGAATCAGCCTCAACTGACTCCTCTGCGCCCTGCTCCACAACCGGAGGAGCGGCTTTGTTCTGGGATGATTTGTCCTGGGAAGCCTTCACAGGGGTGCCGTTTTCCGCCACCTTCTCCCCGCTTCCATTGTCCGCAGTCAGAACTGATGAATCTTTCATCTGCTCATCCGCAGCGCTGTTTTTCCCGTTGAGGATCTCAGACAGGCGAATTTCCTGATCGGAAAACCGACCGGGGAGCTTCAGAGCGGCCCAGCCGCCCCCCACTCCCACCGCGAACAGCACCACGGCTATCACGGAGGCGCGCGCTATCTGCCATATGCCGGGGCCTGCCGGTTCACTTTCGCCAGGGGTAACAGGGCGGGCCGGTTTGCTTTTCGCGGCGGATGACACGGCGGCCTTTTTGATGGAGGGAAGCCTGGCCGGTGGGGCCAGCGCCAGATCCTCCAGCGGAATCACCTTGTGGGAGCGCATGACCTTCATGCTTCCCCGGGATGAGCTTCCCGCAGCCGGTTTGCTCCCGGTGACATCCGGCAAAGGCGGGGCCAGATCTCCGGCTTGGGCTTCGCCCTGGTCTTTTTCCCCTGTCACGGGCTGGGCGGAAAGGCTCATTTCATCAAGTGAATTCAGCCGGGAGAAGAAATCGTTGAAACTGTTTATTTCCTGGTCAACCGCACCAGCATCCTGCTTGGTGGAGCCCTTTAAAGGCTCAAAGGCTGATTCCAGAGGGTTCGGCTCGGTGTTCATTAAACAGCGCTCCTGTTGTTGCAATCACATCCTGTGATTGTTTTCTTGGTTCATACCGCCCTGCCAGTTTTCCAGATTCATGGGCCGGTGGAGGGGTAAAACTTTCCTCTCAGTCCTTGTTAAAGCAAGACAAAGACCAAACCTGTGTGTTTTTCGCCTGTTTTTTTATGGGTAGGCCGGAGGCCCGGCGCAGATGTTTTAGGCCCGACCGATTATCTGCCGGCTGACCGGTTTTCCGGGATTTGTTTTGTGATATATGAAAGGCAGGTATCAACGGGGGAGGTGATTCCGCAGGGCGGGGGAAGGGTACTGCTTCTTGCCAGAAGCAAGTATATGAAATAACAATGATTTTAATCGAGGTTTAATATGAAGAAATTCCTGTTTCTGTTGTTGGGGGCACTGTTGGCTTCACCGCTGGCCTTGACGGCCAAGGTATATAAGAACCCTGCCCAGAAATACGGCGAGGGCAGCTTCGCCGTGGGCTTCGGAATGGACAGCCAGACCCAGCCCTTTCCCGATGGCGACCTGGAGCATTCCTCCACCCTGATAAACTTCACCATCGGCATCGGCAAGGCCGGGGCGCTGGGTCTTCACGCCGGCTCCATGAGCGGCAGCATAGATGGAGGAGAGGCCATCAGCGGAAGCATCGCCGGGATCAGCTACCAGCAGCAGCTTGATCAGGGAACCAGCGACTTCAGCCGGGGCTTCAACCTGGCCTATATGTCCGGCTACGGTGAAACGGATAGCATCGGGGTTTCCTACTGGCGCTACGAGGGGTTGTTCGGGGCCGCCAAGAAGCTGGAAAACAACATCTCGGCATACTTCGGGGGCGGGCTTAGCTTCGCCACGGTGGGTGTGGAGATGTTTTACTCCCCCTACTACTATTTCGAGGATGAGGCCAGCACCAGCCTGGCCGGCTTTGTGGGTATCGAGCTGCAAGCGGGAAAACAGGCCCTGCTGGGCGCCGAGTTGCACCTTTTGAATGAAACCGGCTTCGGACTGTACGCCGATATGCTGTTTTAGCCCCCCCGCGCCAGGTTAATCCTGGTGCGGGAGGACCGGCAGGGCTCGGGCGCGTATCTTCAGCTGTTTTCCTTGAGAAACTCCTCGGCCTTGTGCCGGACGATTTCCCCGGCCACCATATAAATCACGTCCTCGGCGATGTTGGTGGCATGGTCGGCGATGCGCTCCAGGTGGCGAGATGTGCTCAGGCAGTGAATCAGGCTGCCGATCCGTTCTGGGTTGTCCAGGATTCCCTGCTGCACCTGGATGTACATTTCCCGGTTGATCGCATCCACCTCGTCATCCACCGTGCATACCTTCTTGGCCAGCCGGGAGTCCATGTTCACCAGGGCGTCCAGGCTGTCTTTGAGCATCCGCTTGGTCTTCTCGGACATTTCCTTGAAGTCGAACGGAATGTCCATGGGGGGGTGTGATGAGAGTACGATGGCCCTCTCCGCGATGTTCACCGCCAGGTCGCCTATGCGTTCCAGATCGTTGTTGATCTTCAGCACGGCGATTACGAACCGCAGGTCCACCGCCACCGGCTGGTGCAGGGCCAGCACCTTCAGGCATTCCTCCTCCAGCTCCACCTCCCTGCGGTCGATCTCGGAGTCGGAGGCGATGATGCTTTCTGCCAGCTTGGTATCACGGTTGCTGAGCGACTCCACCGCCTTGTGAACGTTTTCCTCCACCTCGGCCCCCAGGGCCAGCACCATTTTTTTCAGGTGATCTATTTCGCGTTGCAGATGTATGGTCATGTTTCTTTGTTCCAGTCCTTGTTTTTACTGAATCGGCGTCTCGGCTGCCTCCCCGGCCGGGGCAGGCCATCATCCGAAGCGGCCGGTGATATAATCCTGAGTCTGTTTTCTCTCCGGTTGGGTAAAGGTATTCCCGGTGTGGTTGAACTCGATCAGTTCCCCCATGTACAAAAAGGCCGTGTACTCTGATACCCGGGCCGCCTGCTGCATATTGTGGGTCACGATCACCACGGTGTATTTTTCCTTGAGCTCGTCTATCAGCTCCTCAATACGCGCCGTGGCGATGGGGTCCAGCGCCGAACAGGGCTCGTCCATCAGGATCACATCGGGGTTGACGGCAATGGCCCGGGCGATGCAGAGCCGCTGCATCTGCCCCCCGGACAGCCCCAGGGCGCTTTCATGCAGCCGGTCCTTGACCTCGTTCCACAGCGCGGCTCCCTGCAGCGAAGCCTCCACCGCCTCGTCCAGCCGGGCCTTTGATTTCACTCCCGCTATTCTGAGGCCGTAGATGACGTTCTCATAGATGGACTTGGGAAACGGGGTATAGGACTGAAAGACCATCCCCACCTTGCGGCGCAGCTCAATGACATCCAGCTCCGGCGAGTGGATATCGGTACCTTCCAGTATGATCTCCCCGGACAGGGTCACCCCGTCCACCAGGTCGTTCATGCGGTTCAGACAGCGCAGCAGGGTAGACTTGCCGCAGCCGGAAGGACCGATGAAGGCCGTGACGGTATCCCGGGGAATGCTGACGCTGATGTCCTTTAGCGCCACCTTGTCCCCATAACTCATGGTCAGGCCCTTGATTTCGATGGCCGGGTCATTCACCTCCACCACATAGGGCGGTTCCAGCGCCGATCCGGCCTGCTTGACTTCGTTCATGCTCTCCTTGCGGCCGGTCCGCATCGTCGGTCCGGCGCGTAAAATCAGAATGTGGCGGTCTGCAGCTTTTTGCGCAGACTGTTCCTGAGCCAGATCGCCGTGATGCTCAGCACCAGGACAATGACAATCAGCAGCAGGGTTGTAATATACACCATGGGCTTGGCGGCTTCCACGTTGGGTGACTGAAAGCCCACATCAAAGATATGGAAGCCCAGGTGCATGAATTTTCGCTCCAGGTGGATAAAGGGAAACTGCCCGTCCAGCGGCAGGCTGGGAGCCAGCTTCACCACGCCCGTTATCATCAGCGGGGCCACCTCGCCCACGGCGCGGGCCATGGCCAGTATGAACCCGGTGAGAATACCCGGCACGGCCATGGGAATCACCACCCGCACCAGCGTCTGGAACTTGGTGGCGCCCAGGGCCAGGGAGGCCTCGCGCAGTCCCCGGGGAATGGCGGACAACCCCTCCTCGGTGGCCACCACCACCACCGGAATGGTGAGCAGCGCCAGGGTCAGGCTGGCCCAGAGAATGCCCCCGGTGCCAAAGGTGGGCGTGGGCAGGCGCTCCTGAAAGAACACATCGTCGATGACTCCCCCCACTCCATACACGAAGAACCCCAGGCCGAACACCCCGAACACTATGGACGGCACGCCCGCCAGATTGTAAACGGCTATGCGCACCATGCGCACCAGCAGGCCCTCCCGGGCATACTCCCGCAGATAGATCGCCGCCACCACCCCCATGGGCAGGGAGAAGACACTCATGATCAGCACCATCATCACCGTGCCGAAGATGGCCGGGAACAACCCGCCCTCGGTGTTGGACTCCCTCGGTTCGCCCGTCAGCAGTTCGCCCAGCTTGGAAAGGTAGAAGCCCGTCTTGGCAAAGACCCCCATGGAGTTGGGGCGCACGGCCCGGACGATCTCCGTCAGCGAAATCACCGCCTCGTTGCCGGCGGAATCGGCGAATACGGCCTTGTTGGATTCAAGGGCCCTGGTCTGTTCCACGATCTCCCTGTTGCGCTCCTCGAAAATCCGGGTCAGCTCGTCGGAGCGGGCCTGCAGCCGGGCCAGTTCGCCTGCCGGGGTTTCCCCGTCAATACCAGCGCGGGAATTTTCGTGGCGCAGCCGGGCCATCCGCAGCCGGATATCCTCCGTTTCCTGAGTCAGTTCCATCAGGTCGTCCAGACGCTCCAGCAGCGCCTCCTTGCGCTCCCAGGCCTGGCTGCGGGCCAGCTTGAAGCTCTGCCAGGCGTCTTTTCCCTGGGGGGCCGCGATATCCTTCAGCCGCAGGCCCTTGAGGAATCCGTAGAAGTTTCCGAACTCGACCCGTTCCAGCATCACCGCATCCGGCGGCGTTTCCACTTGCTGGACGGCCTCGCCCTTCACCCACTGGAAATCCATCCCGTACAGGTCGCGGTTGCCCACCTTGATCCTCAGGTTATCCCCGCCGTACCTCGCCTGATCACCCTGGCCGGGCTCCCGGCCGGCCAACTCGCCCATGACCGGGGGGCTGTCCGTCAGCCGCAGCAGCACTAGTTCCTTGGGCCAGAAAAACCCCAGCCCGTTCACCATCACCACCAGCAGCAGCACGACAACGATCAGCAGCGTCAGGCAGACTGCCGCCGCGGTCCCCCAGACATAGTGCTCACCCTGTCTCCAGCTTTTTCTCATAGTCATATTCCGTCGGCCCTCAACCGACCGCCTTCAGTCCCGCCACGGCGGGAAGCTGTCAGTACTGGCCGAACTTCTTGCGCAGTCTCATGCGCACCACTTCGGCCAGAGTATTCAGTATGAAAGTCGTTATGAACAAAAGCACCGCGGAAAGGAACAGGGTCCGGTACAGCGTTCCATCCACCGGTGCCTCGGGTATTTCCACGGCTATATTCGCCGACATGGTCCGCATCCCGTTGAAGATGCTCCAGTCCATCAGCGGGGTGTTTCCCGTGGCCATCAGCACAATCATGGTTTCCCCGGTGGCCCGGCCCAGCCCCACCATCAACGCGGCGAAGATGCCCGGGCTGGCCGAGGGCAGGATCACCCGCCACACAGTCTGCCAGCGGCTGGCCCCCAGAGCCAGGGAGGCCGCCGTCAGGTTTCGCGGCACGTTCACCAGCGCGTCGTCGCTGATGGTGAAGATTATCGGCAGCACGGCGAATCCCAGCGCGGCGGATATCACGATGGAATTGCGCTGGTCGAAACGCACCCCCAGGTTCTCGAACAGCCAGGCCGGAAGCTCCCCGCCGAACAGGGCGGTATCCAGCCGGGCTCCCAGAACGAAGGCCAGCCAGACCCCCAGCAGCAGGGCCGGAGCCATGAACAGGAACTCGTGGCCCCGCACCAGCCGTGAAAAGAACGGATAACGCGCCAGCCCGCCATAGACCACCAGTGCGACCAGCACCGTCAGGGGCAGTATGCCCATAATCAGCAGAAACCCCGTCAGGGAGGCCTTTACCAGCGGGGCCAGCCAGAGCGCGGCCAGGAAGCCTATCACCACGGTGGGCACCGAACCCATGATCTCAAAGGCGGGTTTGATGTATCGGCGCAGGCCGGGCTGCATCAGGTGGCTGGTGTACATGGCCGCCAAAATGGCCAGGGGGGCCGCGAAGAGCATCCCCCAGAAGGTGCCCTTGAGAGTGCCGAAAACCAGCGGCATCAGGCTGAATTTGGGCTCGAAGTCGTCAGTGCCCGAGGAAGACTGCCAGACATAGGCGGACCGGGGATAGTTCTCATACCAGATCTTGCCGAAATAGCCCCCCAGGCTCACCTCGGGATGGGGAATCCGCAGGTGCCACAGGATGACCTGCCCGTCACCGGTAAGGGCGATATAGCCATCGTCCCGGGGACTGATGGCCCCCAGGATGACTCCCGCCCCGGCTGGGGCGGAACCGCCGGGCCGGGTCTCCCCGTCTGTCAGGGTCAGCAGGTGCTGCTCGTTGGTAAGTTGATCCAGGTGCACAGTGCCCGAACTGGAGATGCTGGCGGTGAACTTTGACTGGTGGGCCGGCTGAAAACCCTTCACGGGCCGGGGATGTGGCTTGATGCGGTGCACCAGGGCCAGCACCCGCATTCCTTCATCCCCCCGGGGCACGGGAAACCAGCCGGAAACTCCGCCCTTTTCATCACCCACCAGCAGGGTGGTGTCTCCGAGCAGCATCCCCAGGGAGGTGATCACCCGCCCGTCGGGAAACCCCTGCAGGCGGTCCAGCAGCCGGATGTCCTCCGGGTCCTGCAATGTCCAGCGCAGCAGGTGGCCGTCCTCGGTGCCTGCGTACAGGTTGTTCCCCTCGCTGTCCAGTTGCAGCGCGGTAATGGGCGCCTCCAGGCCTGTCTCCAGGATTTCCCTGAAGTTTTCCAGGGTTTCCTCGCCCAGCAGATCCATTCCGCGGATATGCTTTTCCACCAGGATTTTGCCGTCCTGCAGCAGGCTCACCCGGGTCTGGGTCTCCTCGTCCTCGCCGCCGAAAACCCGCCCCAGGGACAGCAGGGCCGGGTTGGCCCGCTCCTCCACACCCGAGTGGGTCAGGCTGGCCTGCTGGTCCACCATGCGCTCCATGGAAGGCCGCCCCTGCGGGTCAAACACCCGCCGGGAATATATGCGTACCAGGTTCAGGGTGCCATCACTCCACAGCAGGGAGTATTTTCCGCCCCCCAGGGGGTCCGCATGGACCAGCCCCGGGCGGCTTCCCTGCTCCGGCTCTCCCGGCTCACCCGGCTCAGCGGTCCTGGCTGCTTCCGGGCCTTCCGGCCGGTCGGTCTCCCCGACGGATTCCGGCGGGGGGTACAAATCGCGGGTGTCCAGCAGCCGGCCCTGTTTCAGATCAAAAAAGCCGACCTCGCCCTGGCCGGTGATCACATATCCCACCTCCAGGTAATCGTCCACGCCCACCGCCAGGAGTTCCCGCCCTTCGCCGGATACACGGGGCAGCGGGAACGAGGCCACCTGCTGGGCCGCAGGGGGGAGCAGCAGCGGAACGGCCACATTGGCTATCAGCACCAGAATCCCCAGCACGCAGATGATGACGAAGAGCCCCCCGGCCGTAATCAGCCAGTTGGCCATCCGGTCGCGGCGCCTGACCCGCCTCAGCAGTTTCTGGTCCATGGTGCGTCCTTTCCTGGTCAGGGAAGATTCTTGAGCTGCTTAAGGGCCATTTTAGCCGGCAAAGGCAGATAGCCGTCCTTCACCACCACTTCCTGGCCCTGCCGGGACAGCACGAAGCGCAGAAACTCGGCGGTGATCTTGTCCAGCGGTTTGCCCGGGGTTTGAACTATGTAGATGAACAGGGCCCGTGACAGGGGGTACTTGCCCTTCAGGACATGGGCGTATTCCGGGGGATAGGCCTTGCCGCCGTTTTTCTTGCTGATGGGCACCACCCTCACCCCGGAGGTCTTATAGCCGATGCCCGAATAGCCGATGGCCCCCAGGTCGGATTCCACGCCCTGCACCACCGAGGCCGAGCCGGGCTGCTCCTTCACCCGGTCCTTGAAGTCGCCCTTGAACAGGCCCACCTCCTTGAAATAGCCATAGGTGCCCGAAGCCGAGTTGCGGCCATACAGACTGATGGAACGGTTGGCCCAGGGGGCGGTCAGGCCCAGCTGTCCCCAGGTGAATATGTCCCGGGGCATCCCCCCCCGCCGGTTCTTGGAAAATATGGCGTCAACCTGGGGCAGGGAGAGGCTTTCCAGGGGGTTGTCCTTGTGAACGAAGATCGCCAGGGAGTCCAGCGCCACCCCGAAGCGGGTCGGCTTGAAGCCGAAACGGGACTCGAACCTTTCGATCTCGCTGTTTTTCATGGCCCGCGACATGGGACCCAGCTGCGCCGTGCCCTCGACCAGCGCCGGGGGGGCCGTGCTGGAACCCTTGCCTTCCACCTGGATATTGACGTTGGGATATATCTTGCGGAAGGTCTCGCTCCACAGGGTCATCATGTTGTTCAGGGTGTCCGAGCCCACGCTGTTCAGATTGCCGGAGACCCCGGACACAGGCTTGTATTCCGGCAGGTCGGGATCGACCTTGATCTGAGCGGCCGCGGGTGAAACCAGCGCCAGCCAGAAAACCAGCGCCAGCGGCAGGAGCGTTCCGTAAACAGGGTGTCCGGTTGATCTGGGGGTTTTCATGAATCTCAATAATTTCATCAGAAGTTTTGCGGGGCCGTAGTATTAGCCGGTCATAGTATTAGCCGGTCATAGTATTAGCCGGTCATAGTATTAGCCTGTCGTAGTATTAGCCGGTCATAGTATGAGCCGGTCGTAGCATGAGCTGACCGCAACATTAGCCAGCCATAGCATGAGCCAGCCATAGCATGGGCCAGCCGGGGCATCGGGGCTGTTTTGCCGGTTCCACGTCCTTATCAATTTTTCGCGGAGTCCTTCACTGCTGAAGGAACCCCCGGGATTCTGAACAAAAGCATGAACCCGTATTTTTAAAATTTTATTAGCGTTTTGTTAGGATTTTGTTAGGGAGGCCGGATATTTTTCCGGCAGGAATTCCCCGCCCTCTCCGAAGGAGCGCGGGGAACCCGGTATGATCACTGGCCGGCGCTAAGGCCGGTCTCAGCTTGCCAGCACGGAGGACATCACCTTGAGCCCGGCTTCCATGGCCGTCCAGGGAGCCCCGGCGTGGAAGGGTTTGCCCGCCCGGAACCGCCAGGGCAGATAATAGCCCAAAAGCTTCTTGCCCAGCCGCCAGGGCTTTGAGGAGCCCAGCTTGTAATCCGCGTAGGCCGACTCCGGCACTTCCAGCGGTCTGTCGGGATCACCAGTCAGGCGCAGCGGCACCTTGGCGAAGGTGGCCTTGCTGAACTGCTCCATCACACACATGGCAGTGGGATGGAACAGGACGTTTTCCGAGCTTGGCAGGATCTGGCGGGCCAGGTGGCTGGCCGTGGCGTCCGCCTGCAGAAAGGCCATGAAGGCCTGCTTGACCGGAAAATCTCCGTTGTCGCCCGGAGCGTAGATTTCCGGGTATCCCTGCACCTTGCGCGTCTCCAGCTCGGTGGCGATGAAGCCCCGGTCATCGGCGGGAAGCCCCGGGAAGGGGGTGGAGGCCATATAGGGCGGAAAGGAAACCAGCACATCATAGGGCAGGCTTTCGCCGTTGCGGTACACCACCTCGCTGGCAGTGATCCGTTCCACCGCATATTCCCTGTGGCCATCAATGCCCAGCCGGGAGAACTCATCGGTGACAAAACCATCCAGCCGGGGCCCGAAAGCCTGAATGAATCCCTTCTCATAGGTGCTGTAGGTGATGTCCACGTTATCCCGGACGCCCTGCTCACGCAGCCAGTAATCGGCCATGAACACTATCTCGTACAGGGGGCCGGAGCACTTGTTGTTGGGCGGCACCAGAAACAGCAGCTTCTGCCTTTTACCTTCCCGGGCCCGCTCCTTCAATGCCCCCAGGGAGGCACGGAGTTTGAGCATCTCATCGGGAGTGAAAATGGTCTGGGCGTACTGGCTCATTCCCGGAATCTCCTCCGGGCGCATCCTGCTCCCCGTGGCCAGCACCAGATAGTCATAGGGCAGATCGCCCTGGGAGGTTTCCAGAAGCCTGCTTTCCGGGTTCACTCCCCGGGCCTGGGCCTGGATAAATTTCATGTTCTGCTTTTTGGTGGGCAGCGTCAGGGGAATCTTCAGCTTTTCCGGGTCCATCCCGAAGGGAATGTAGATGGTGTTGGGCTTGTATAAGAAGTGGTCCTTGTCTGAAACAAGGGTGATATCAACCCGGTCCTTGAGCTTCAGGCGCAGATAAAATGCGGTTTCCAGCCCGGCGAATCCTCCCCCTGCGACAAGTACTTTTGCTTTGGCGTTCATTTTAAAAACCTCCATCAAAATCCTTCCCCCAAACCGGGCGGCGGCGTAATCCGGAATACTCCGGGTACGAGCTGACCGGGTCCCGTGGTCAGGTTCTCAACGGCGGGAAAAGCGAATGCAATGGCTGGAGGCGCTCCAGGTTGACCGGGGACTATTTGCCGGCACTTCCGGCGTTCATCCGCTCAACCCAGTTTCAGTATACGCCCGGTGCACCAGGGGTTAAGTGACAATGTACCACAGCGGGCACAATGGAGCTTAAAGCAGGCGGGTCATGAGGGGTATGCCCACCAAGGTGCCGATGGCCGAGCCCAGGTTGGAAAAGGCCACCACCAGTAGTATCCGGGTGATGGCGTTGCGCCAGAATCCCTTGATGGTTACGATGTCATCGGGGAGCTTCTCGAAATCGCTGACGCGGGGACGACGCACCACCGCCTCCACCAGGCCGGAAACCCAGCCGGCGGCCACCATGGGGTTGAGGGAGGTCAGGGGCGCGGCCAGAAACGCCGCCAGAATGGTAAGGGGATGACCCATGGCCAGGGCCGCGCCCAGGGCCGAAAGCACCCCGTTGGCCAGCACCCATACCTTGACCATCTCCAGGCTCACCTGGGAATCCACGGAGACGAAGCCGTAGACGATCAGCCCCACCACCGCCAGGGGAATCAGCCATTGCAGCCAGCGCAGCAGGGGGCTGGGAGGCGGCACCCTGCTCAGAGGGTCCAGGGGCACCGGTGAGGAATGCTCCTTGAGGTGCCTCAGTATTCCCGGCACATGGCCCGCACCCACCACCGAGACGATCTTTTCGCCCGGCGCGGTGATGATATGGTCGGCCAGCCAGGTGTCCCGCTCGTCGATCAGGATTCGCTTGGCCCGGGGAAAGGCCTTTGCGAACCCCTCCATGACCTGGCTGAGCATGTCCTTCTGCTTGAGCTGCTCAATCTCCTCGGCGGTGATGGAACTCTGGGTGACCAGCCCCCCCATGAACTGCATGATAAGCTTCGCCTTGTCCCATAACCTGAGGTGGGCCCAGGTGCGGCGCAGGGTGATCCTGATGTCCCGGTCGGCCAGCACCAGCTCCGCGCCGTGCTCAGCGGCGGACTCCACCGCCTGGATCATCTCCGCGCCGGGGCGGATGCCCAGGTGCTCGCCCAGCCGGCGCTGAAAGGCGGACATGATGAGATGGGCCAGGAGCAGGGTGGCCTGCTTGCGGCGGATCACCTGCACCAGATCCATGTTGCGCCAGGCCTGCTGGTCCACCAGTGACTTGTGCCGGGCCTCGTCCAGCTCCACGCAGACCGTGTCCGGCTTTACCCGGGCGATCACATCGCGCACCTCCTCCACGCTGCGGGCGGAAATATGGGCCGTGCCCACCAGGTACACGGTCTTGCCGGCCACCAGCAGCACATGCTCGCCGGACGGGCTTTCCCCCTGGGCTGCATTTTCCCCGTCGGCCCGGGCCTCTGACTCCTCGTGGGGAGTAGGCGTTGTCTCATCCATCTGCCGCTGCTCCGTCTGTTGTTTCCCGCCGGTTTTCCGCGGGAACGTCCCCCGGGTTGGCCCCCAGCGATTCCAGCAGTCGCTGGTGTATGTTGTCAAATCCCCCGTTGGACATGATAAGCACAATATCCCCGGGGCGGCAGTGCCGGGCCAGCAGGGTGATGATCGCCGTGGTATCCCCCGGGGCCTCGGCCCAGACCCCCTGAGCGCGCAGGGTGCCGGCCAGGGCCTCCGAATCCAGGTACTGCTGCCCTTCGGAGTAGGACGAGGTGAAGGGCCGGGCCAGCACCACCCGCTCGGCTCCGGCCAGGGCCCGCCCGAAATCATCCTGGAACCTGGCGGTGCGCGCGGTGAAGCTGCGGGGCTCGAAGACGGCCCAGACCCGGCGGCCGGGATAACCCTTGCGGATGCCGGCAATGGTCAGGGCCACCGCCGTGGGGTGATGGGCGAAGTCGTCCATGACCATTACGCCCCCGGCCTCGCCGCGCACCTCCTGGCGGCGCTTAACGCCCAGAAACGACGACAGGGCGTCCTGCAGCGCTCCCCCGCCTGTGGGGCTCGCAGTGTTGCTGGCACCGGAGTGGGCCGTGAGCCCCTTATGCGCCAGCCCCCGCTTTTCCAGCTCGCGCGCCATGGCGATCACCGCGGCGGCGTTGAGCGCGTTGTAGCTGCCCGCCATGGGGACGGTCCATTGCTCACCGGCCAGGGAGAACTCCGCTGCGGGGCGATGCTCCCCGCCGGAACCCTCCAGGGGCCGCCAGCCGGCCAGCATGATCTCCGCCCCGGCCGAAAAGCCGTAGGTCAGCACCGGGCAGGACGCACGGGGCAGCAGTTCCACCACGTTGGGATCATCGGCGCAGGCGATCACCAGACCGTCCGCCGGCAGGCTCTCCAGCAGCAGCCCGAACTGGCCCTTGATGGCGTCCAGGTCCGCGTAGATGTCCGCATGGTCGAACTCGCAGCTGGTGAATATCACGATATCCGGCCGGTACTTGAAGAACTTGGGGGTCTTGTCGAAATATGCCGTGTCGTACTCATCGCCCTCAATGACGAATACCGCGCCCGGGCCCAGCCGGAAGTTGCTGCCGAAGTTGCGGGCGATCCCCCCGATAAGGAACCCCGGATCAAGGCCCAGCCCGGTCAGCACGTGAGCGGCCAGGGAGGTGGTGGTGGTCTTGCCATGGGTCCCACCACGGCCACGCAGGTGCGGTCCTCGATGGCGAAGCGCTTCACGGCCTCGGCCATGGAAAGGAAGGGCAACCCCCGGCGGCGCATCTCGGCGGCCTCCGGGTTGGACTCGCTGATCACATTGCCCACCACCACCAGATCGGTGTCCGGGGGAATGTTCTCCGGGGCGTATCCGGCGGCGAACTGGATGCCCAGCGCCGCCAGGTGGTCGCTCATGGGGGGGTAGACATTGCTGTCGGAGCCGGTGACGCGCATGCCGCGCGCCTGCAGGCTGCCCGCCAGGGCCGCCATGGCAGTGCCGCAGATTCCCATCAGGTGGACTTTTTGGGGAGTGTTCCCGGTATCGTTCAATTGCTGTTCCTTGTGGCTTATGTTCCCGATGCGGCGCTACGGCTCTGATCGGCCATTATAATCCCGTTTTGAGGTGCTGCGGGAAAAAATGCGAATATCTCCCCCGCCCTTCAGAAGGGCAGACTTGCGGGCGGTTCCAGGCTCATGCTCATCAGCCCCAGCGCCGTGGCGCTGATCTCCCCCTTCATGACCACCTCGCGGTCCGACACCGGCCCCTCAATAACCCGGAAGCCTGAGCCATGCCCGTGAACGAACCCCCCGTTGCCGTCCGGCTTGAACAGCGAGCCGTAGCGGTTGTCCTGCAAGGGCACCCAGCGCACGGGGGTTTGCGGCGTGACCGCGCCGGGAAAGTTCACGTTGAGCACCAGGGCCTCCGGCGGCAGCCCCTGCTTCAGCACAGCCGCCGTCATGTCGGCCATGCGCTCCGCGCAGGTCTGGGCAATGTCCCCGGCGTGGGCCTCATCCTCCCGGCGGGGGTCGGGCAGGCGCTTTTCCGTCATCCACAGGGCAAAATGCCGGGGCTCCAGATAGGCGCTGAAGGCCAGCGCGGGCAGTCCCTGCAGGGCCCCTTCCAGGGCGGCGCCGATGGTGCCGGAATTAAGCACGAACGCCAGCCCGGTGTTGGTGCCGATGTTGATTCCCGATATGACGAAGTCGGGCCTGGGATCGAACAGGTGATGCAGGGCCAGGTTCACGCAGTCCGAAGGCGTGCCTTCCACGGCGAAGGCGGGCACCCCGAACTCCGGGCGGGGCTCCACGGCCACCCTTCCAAAGCGGGTCATGGCCTTGCCGCGCCAGCTCTGCTCGTACCGGGGCACGGCCAGGCACACGTCCCCCAGGCGTCCCAGCTGCTCCACCATGGGGCGCAGCATGGGCGATTCCACGCCATCGTCGTTGACCACCAGGAAACAGCTCATTGTCTTTTTGCTCCGCCAGGGCCGCCCCTCGGGGCGGTCTTCCCCCATCCGCAATGCGCCCGCGGCCACCGGGCCGCCGCATGAAGAAACAAAACGGCTTGCTTGTTTGCCGGGGAGGGGGATAAAGTTATTTTCCCGTATTTATTCAGAGTAACCGTATTGGGACATCCGGCAGATGATCGGGATACCCGGCGTTTTACCCAGGATCGGTAAAGGTGCCTCCGGTTTCCTTCCCAGCCGCCCGCCCAGTACACCACAGCCTCCTTGAGAATAAGCGACCCGGGACGTTCATGGCAAATTATCCCATGACCCGGAGGGCCGGAGCGTTTATCCGGGAGTGGACACAGGCCGCCCACCCGGCGGTATGCACAGTATTTCCTCCGGAAGATACCCCATGGACGCACACCTGCTGGAAATTCAGAAGCGCCTGATCGGCTTTGACACCACCAGCCGCAACTCCAACCTGGAAATGGCCGGCTTTATCGCCGAAACCCTCCGGGCCCTGGGGTTCTCCGCGGAGCTGCTCCCGGGCGGGGAGGATGGCAAGGCCAACGTGTTCGCCACCCTGGGCCCGCCGGATCAGGGGGGGCTGATGCTCGCCGGCCACATGGACGTGGTGCCGGTGGACGGCCAGGACTGGAGCACCGACCCCTTTGAGCTGACACAAAGGGAGGGCCGGCTCTACGGGCGGGGCACCACGGACATGAAAAGCTTCATCGCCCTGTGCCTTGCCGCAGCGGGTGAACTGCGCGGTGCCCGGCTGGCCCGGCCCCTGCACCTGGCCTTCACCTACGACGAGGAGGTGGGCTGCAACGGTGCGGAAGAACTGATGCAGGCCCTTGTGGCCCGGGGCGGACCCCTGCCGGCCTGGGGGGTGATCGGCGAGCCCACCGGATTCCAGGTGCACAGGATGCACAAGGGTTACCGGGCGGTGGAGGTTCTGGTGCGGGGAGTGGAGGGGCACAGCAGCATGCCGGACCGGGGAGCGAACGCCATCGCCTGCATGGGACGGGTGCTGGAACAGGTGGCCCGGGTGACCGAGGAATGCCGGGGGCGGAGATCCCTGGAGGAGCATTTCGAAATTCCCTACACCACCTTGAGCGTGGGGACCATCCAGGGCGGGTCGGCCATCAACATCATTCCCAACCACTGCGCCCTGGCCCTGGAATACCGGTTTCTGCCCACCGAAGACCCGGATTACGTGTTCCGGCAACTGGAGGGACATATCAGCGAGGTGCTGCGCCCGGAGTTTAAAAAACAGCACCCTGAGGCAGACATCGACATCCGGGTGACCCAGCACAAACCGCCCATGATGCTGGAGCCGGGCTCGGAGGTGGAGCGGGCGGTGCTGGAGATTGCCGGACGGAACGCGGCCAGCGCCGCGCCCTACTACACGGAGGGCGCCATCTACAACCAGGCGGGGATTCCCACGGTGGTCTGCGGCCCCGGAGACATCGGACAGGCCCACCGGCCCAACGAGAGCATCTCCGTGGAGCAGATGGAACAGGGCCTGGAGTATGTGCGCAGGCTCATCACCCGGTTTTGCCGCGGGGGCTGAGCGGGCTAACGGCCGCCGGTGCCGTAATCAATAACAGAACCACGAACATAAACACGAACAGGAACAGGATTCGGGATGAACTGGGTTTTTGGATACGGATCATTGATGTGGCGGCCAGGCTTCAGACCAGCGGAGCGGCGCGCGGCGCTGCTGGACGGATACCACCGCAACTTCTGCCGCATGTCCTTCCGGCACCGGGGCACCCCAGAAATACCCGGCCTGATCATCGGGCTCAAAGAAGGGGGGCAGTGCCTGGGCATCGCCTACCGCATCCCGGACGAAACCCTGGAGGAGTCCATGGCCTACCTGGACGCCCGGGAGGGCGAGGGCTATCACCGGGTGCTTTTGCCGGTGTACATACTGCCTTCATCCCGGCAGCTTGATCCGGGCCCGGAGGACTTCGACGAGCTTTCCCACCAGGGGCCCCACGGAATGCGCGGTGGGGAGCGGGAGGAGGTGGTGCAGACCTGGGTCTATGTGCCCATCAAGGACCACCCCACCTATCTGCACAATGCCACCCGGGAGCAGCTTTTACAGCTTATCGCCCAGGGACGGGGGGAAAGCGGAACGTCCTATGAATACCTGCGCGACATGGTGACCGAAATAGACCGGCTGGGGCTGGACGAACCGGCCCTGCGCGAAGTGCTGGCCGACGTTAAGAAGCATATGGGACTGGGCTGAGGACGTCACCGGGGGGACGCCCTTCAGAACAGCAGCAGACCAAGCAGGGTCAGCCAGCCAATGGCCCCCAGCCGCACCAGGGCCTCGGTGAGGGCCTCCGCGCCGCTGAACTGGGCGCTCAGGTGCCCCGCGATGAACAGCACCCCCACGCCGAGCATGAAGGGCTGAAGCCGGACCAGCCTGTCGCATCCGCGCCCCGGCAGCCCGCACAGCAGCCGCACCGCTTCCGGCAGGGCCAGCAGGAACAGGAACACCATGGCCGCAGTGTTGCCCAGCAGGAAGTACTCCTGCGGCGGAGCCCCCCGCGCCACCCGCACCGCTGTGAACAACAGCGCCAGCCCGGACAGCAGCCAGCCCAGCCGGGACAATGGCGGAAGAGACTGTGCGGGGAGAGCCTGTGCAGAAAGGGCCTGTGGCGGGCGTATTTCATCCGGGCTATCTGCCGGGCTATCTGCCGGGCTATCCGGTGCGGGCAGGCCCCGCAGGGCACCCCACAGTTCACCCGGCACCAGGGGCAGTCCCAGCCACAGGGCGCACAGGCCGGCCACGGCCAGCCCCAGCCAGATCTTTATGCCCGCCGGGCCGTCCTCCAGCATCCCCGCGGCCACCAGCATCACGCCCGCACCCGCGGTGAACGCCGGCAGGTAATACCTTAACAGCGACTGAGTAGCGGGACCGGCCCTGCGCTCCCGTTCCCCCGGCTTCAGCATCTCCTGGGTAAACAGGGGCAGTACGAACAGGAATCCCCCGGAAAGCAGGTGCACCACAATGGTGCGGGCGTTGTAAATGCCGTAGTCGCCCGTCAGGGCGTCCATGACCAGCAGGGCACCCAGCCCCACCGCCACCAGCAGCCCGGCCACCGGCAGGTGGCTCCACAGGTGACGGTTCAGCCCCGGCCCCCGCCGCCTGACCGCCAGCACACCGTGCGCCACCAGCAGCCCCACCGCCGTGGGGACGAAATAATGCCCTCCCCAGTAGACCATCTCCGGGTTGTGGATCATCAGGCCCGCCACCATGATCAGCACCCCGCCCAACTGGCAAACCAGCGCCAGCGTCAGCAGACGCCGCCGGGGGGAGTCCGTGCCGTATAGCGCAACCCAGCGCTGCTCGAGCAGCGGGTAGGCGCTGCCCAGCAATACCCCCAGGGTGAGAAGATGGGTGAACGGCGGCAGCCAGGGATGCCCAAAGCCCACCCGCAATATCTCCGGCCGCCAGATCAACAGCCCCATGGCCAGCCCCGCAAATCCAAATGCCCCCCTGATAAACCATGCCCTCATCAACCGGCTCTCCAGACAACGTGTTGTGCCTTGTTATACATATAACCCCACCGCAGGGATGACCTCGCCCCGGAGGCACTTCACGGGGCAGACCGGCAGATATCATCTGGAAAAATCATACGGTTAATGCGCCCCCATGTCATCCAAGGACGAAAAAAGAAGACGCGCCGGAGCAGGAGGGGGCCGCGTTTCCCGCAGGAGGGATATCCGGATGATTTCTTTCGGTTTGAGTTTTCCCGTTAAAACCTGTTAAATAAATCTAGGGGTAAATTAATTAAAGCAGAGGGAAATTTGCAGTGAACCGGAAGGTAGTACATGTCCAAAAGGAATGTTACAGCCGGAGCGTTTCCTGTATGTCTTTAATGTTTAAATAAGCGGGAAAAGGTCAAAGAAAATATTCCGGCCAACGCTCCAGGTATAACAAAACGGGAAAAACCGAGCATCCTGCGGGAGGCCGCAATATGCCGGAAGTTTTGAAGAATCTGCTGGTATTCCCATCCCGGGAGCGGCTTTCCGGATTAGTGGACAGGATTTTGGGGATGAATCCCCACCTGTTCACCGGACCGGGCACCAACACCTACCTGGTGGGGCCGCAAAGCAGCCAGCCCCTGCTGATAGACACCGGCTCCGGCGAGCCCGCCTGGCTGGAGCTCCTCAAAGAACACCTGAAGGAACTGGACGGGGGGCACCTCAGGCCGACCCGCTGCCTGCTCACCCACGGGCACGGCGATCATGTGGGGGGGCTGAACCAGCTTCAGGAGACCTTCCGGGGGCTGGAATACCGCAAATACCCCTGGCCCGGACAGGATGACGACCTGAACGGCGCGCCAATTAAGCCGCTACAGGACGGAGAGGTGATCAGCGGCCCCGGATATACCCTCAGGGCCATACACACCCCCGGGCACTCCCCGGACCACATGTGCTTCCTTTTGGAGGAGGAGCAGGCCCTTTTCACCGGCGACATGGTGCTGGGCTTGGGCACCAGCTTCATCCCCCGCGAAGGGGGAAGCCTGAGCGACTACCTGAAATCCCTCCGGCTGCTCCAGGAGCTGCCCCTGAAAACCATCTATCCCGGTCATGGGCCGGTGATACACAATCCCCGCGAAAAACTCAGCTTCTACCTGCGACACCGCATGGAGCGCGAGTGGGAAATTCTCAACCTGATCCGGGAGGGGCCGGGAACAGTGACCGAACTGGTGAAGGAGATCTACCGGGACTACCCGCCCGAACTGTACCTGGCCGCCGCCCAGACCGTGCAGGCCCACCTGGACAAGCTGCTGGAGGACGGCCGGGTGGAAGCCAGCGATGACTCTCCGCACCGCTACTTCATCCGCCTGGGTGGAAGCGGTCCGCCAATCGCCTGAATCTGGAAGGTGGGCTTGCCGGCCCAGACGGGCTATGATGCCCTTTGGGGGGCACTAACCGACCGGGTCAGACAGCTCCGGAAACAGCCGGCAAACCCGGTCAGACCTGAAAACCAGGTAAGCAGAATACCTGCCAGGAAGGGACGGAAACAGGCATGACCGAATACTCCACACGCCGCCGGGGCGCACCCGGTGCTGCGATTAAATGCGCCCAGGGTACCGCAGGGGGCGGGCCTGCCAGCAGCGCCGCCGGGATAAAATGGAACCTGGAAGACCTGTACCGGAGCCCCGACGACGCGGCCATCGCTTCCGATACGGAGCGGGCCCACCGGCTGGCCGGGGAATTTTCGCAAAAATACCGGGGGCGGGTGGCCGCGCTTTCCGCGGCGGAACTGGCCGGAGCCCTGGCCGAGCACGAGGCGCTCACCGCCGGCATCATCCGGCCGCTGATCTTCTCCCACCTGCGCTTTGCCGCCGACACGGCCACCCCGGCCCATGGGGCGCGCCTGCAGGCGGCCCGTGAGCAATACACCCTGGCCCACGAGAAGGTGATCTTCTTCGACCTGGAATGGCAGGCCCTGGATGAAAAGCGGGCCGGGGAACTGCTGGCTGACCCCGCCCTGGAAAAATACCGCCACCACCTGGAGCGGGTGCGCGTGCAGGCCCCCTACACCCTGGGGGAGGCCGAGGAGCGCATCCTCTCGGTGAAGGACAACACCGGACGGGGAGCCTTCCAGAGGCTCTTCGATGAAACGGTGAGCGCCATGCGCTGCGACCTGGGGGCGGGAACCCCGGACGGCCCCCGGGGCGAGATCACCCTGGAACAGGCCCTCAGCGAACTCTACCGCCCGGACCGCAGTCG
>JAOUPZ010000002.1 GCA_029879595.1 Deltaproteobacteria bacterium
CCCTGTTCTACTTCAGGCCCTTCGGTGAGCCGGGATCACTGGATCCCATAGCCCAGGCCGGCTCTTTCGGATTTCCGCAGATAGCGTTCTTCCTGATGGTATTCTGCAACGTCATCGCTCCGATTCCGTTGTGGAGGTACAAGGTGCGCACCAACCCGTACGCACTGTTCATCATCTCCATCCTCATCAATATCGGGATGTGGTTTGAGCGCTTCAACATCGTGGTTTCCTCTTTGCAGAGGGACTTCAACCCCGCCAACTGGGGCTCATACTGGCCGACACCCATCGAGTTCGGAATCACCCTGGGGAGTTTCGGGATGTTCTTCACACTTTTCACCCTGTTTGTACGCGCCATGCCAGCACTGGCCATCGCCGAGGTGAAGGAGGCCATGCAGCCCCCCATGAAACATGGAAGTGGACACAGCGAGTTTGCATCTGAAAGGCTGGAGGACTGAAATATGAGCAAACAATTCAAAGGAATATGGGGGTCATTCCCATATCTTGACGAGGCCGCCACGGTGGTTGAGGAACTGCAGGAGCAGGGCAAGGATTACAGCATCATGTCTCCCTGCCCGCGCCATGAGTTCCACCACGCCATGGGAAGCCCTCAAAGCTGGATCCCCTGGGTTACGCTGGTCTTCGGCGGACTGGGGATCTTCTTCGGCTACGGATTTCCCACCTGGACCTCGATGGACTGGGTGCTGCCCGTCAGCCAGAAGCCGATCGTATCCATCCCCGCCTTTACCATCATCGGCTTCGAGCTGATGGTGCTGCTGGGCGGCGTTAGCACTGCGATTTCCATCTTTCTGATCGGGTTCATGGATATGAAGGGCAAGCCCCTTCCGAGTTCGGACAAGTTCAAGAGCAACCGGTTCGCCGACGACCGTTTTGGAGTGATCGTCAGGTGTGATGAGAAAGAAGCGGCGGAAGTCGAGAAGCTGATGAAAAAGCATTCTGCCGAGGAGGTGGTCCGTGAATTCTAACAAGCACCGACAAAACCGGATTATCCTGGTGGGCTGTCTGGCTGGACTGATGGCCATCGGATTGTTCCTGGCCGCCGTGGTATGGGCTGCCCAAGGAAAACGGGCCGATTACCAGGGCTATGACCTTGATAAACCCTGGTTTGATGGAAAGCCCTGGGACTGGACGCTGGACATGTTCAACCAGCCTTCCATAAAGCCCCAGGAAGTGGGCACCATTCAGCAGTTCCCCCTGGATTCCGTGCCCCGCGAAGGCGTCGAGCCGGAGATCCCCATGACCGCCATGCGTGACGGCATGCTGCTCAGGGACCTGGAGCCCCTCAACCCTGTGCAGGCCACGGATCAATCCGTTGCCAACGGCAAGAAAATATATGGGATTTACTGTGCAACGTGCCATGGGCTGGATGGAATGGGCATGACACCCGTTACCGAACGGGGAATGCCCGCAATGCCGATCGCACCGATGCTCCCGGCTCTGACCGAGGCGCATCTTTATAACAAGGCCCGCTATGGTGGACCTATCATGCCGCCCTATGGGTTCCAGACATCGCAAAAGGAACGCTGGGACCTGGTTAATTATATGAAAAGCGCAAAATTCGGTAAGTGAGGAATCGATGAAGGAAATTCTGGAACAGTCAAACCTCAGGCTGACTAACGGCTGGAGGATGGCATTATGGGCAATGGTGGCCCTCGGAGTGGCTATGTTCATCGCCGGACTGGTCAGCGGAGCGGCACAGCGGACATGGCAGGCATTCCTCATCAACACCACGTACTGGGGCGGTATGGCCCAGGCTGGAGTGATGCTCTCGGTTATCTGGCAGATTACCGATGCACGCTGGGGAAGGCCCTTCAAGCGGCTGAGCGAAGGTTACGCCAGCTTCCTGCCGGTATCACTGGTGATGTTCATCCTGCTCTACTTCGGTGCCGGTCACCTGTATGAATGGGTTCATCACCCGATGCACGTCAAGGAGGCATACCTCAACATGCCGTTCTTTGTCATTCGGAACACCCTCGGACTGGCCGTGCTGATCTGGCTGACCATGGTCTATGTGCGCAATTCGCTGGCACCTGACATGGCCGCCGCCCGCAAGCTGGTCGCGGGCTTTGGCGGAACCTTTGGCGACAGGCTGCTCAACGGCTACGGTGATCACAAGGTTGAGGTGGATCGGCTGGAACTCAAGGCCAGAAAGCTTGCCCCCGCGCTGGGAGTCCTGTACGCGGTGGTCATGAGCCTGGTGGCGTTCGATTTTGTGATGAGCCTGGATCAGCTCTGGTTCAGCACCCTGTTCGGCGTGTTCTTCTTTATCGGCAACCTGTACACCGCCCTGGCCCTGATGCTGATCATCGTGACCTTTACCAGGAACAGGCCGGTAATCAGCGAGTTCATGAGCATCAACCGCTTCAATGACCTGGCCAAGCTGACCTTCGCCATCGCCATGCTCTACACCTACATGGCGTTCTCCCAGTTCCTGGTGATCTGGTACTCTAACCTGCCTGAGGAGGCACCCTTCCTGGTGGAACGCGCCATTGCGGATACCCCCTGGAGGCCGCTGTTCTGGATACTGGTGGTGCTGCTGTTTGTGCTGCCGTTCCTGACCCTGGCCACCCGCACCATCTGCCGCATTCCCAAGCTGGCAGCCGGGATAGCCTTCGTGCTGATGATCGGACAGTGGTGGGCCCACTATCTGTTGATAGTGCCCTCTGTGCAGGGCAGCCATGGAGAGCCGCACTTTGTGTTCGGCCTGCATGAGATTCTGCTGACGGCCGGATTCGGCGCCGGGTTCTTCCTGTGCTTCTTCTGGTTCATGGGCAAGGTGCCTCTGCTGCCCATTTCAGACAAGCGTCTCAGCAAGACCTGGCACGGGCACTAAGAGCAGAAGGCACGGAACCAAGATCGTGCTTCCAAACAAAAAAACCCCCGGTCCCGGTGAAGGGATCGGGGGTTTTTTGTTATTAGCCCGGCTATGACGCTCAGCTATGACGCTCAGCTATGACGCCCAGGCCTGACTGTGGTTCTTCAGGTGGATGGGCCGCCCCCCCGGGCCATCTCCAGGCACTTGGAGCACAGCACAGGGCCATCAACGCTTTTCAAGGGGGCCGGCACCTCCGCAAGGCAGATCTGGCAATAGGTCTTGGCTTCCGATTCTTCATCGTCCAGGTGCATCTCGGCGGCTTGTGCGGTGGAAAGCATTCCTTTTTTCAGCTCCTCCAGGGTGTCGTTGCCATGGGCGCGCTGGGTTTCCTGGCGACGCAGTTCGCTCTCGATGGCGTGCTGGATGAACTCCGTGGTGCTGATGCCGATATAGTCGGAGATTTGCTTGATGCGGTTCACCAGGCGTTCGCCGGCCCGCACTTTGATTGTGTACATAGTTTCCATGGTAGGCCTTCCTTTTTCCTGCCCGGGCCCGGCCCTGGGCGGACTTGAATATCCGGCGGCGGGAATTCGCCCTTTGGGTTATGGTACTTCCTTCACATGTCCATAAAACAATTAGCATGAAAAAGCTTTGCGGTCCAACCTGCTGAATGATGGAAATGCCCGGACGGCGGTATTTTATGGAAAAACCTTGTGTTAGAGTTTTAACTTCAGGCGCAGGCAGTGCCGGCGGGTCCGGCCCGGGTAAAACATCCTAGCCGTGCGGCGAAGGGAGGAAGGTGGAAAACGGAGGCAGCAACCTAAGAAAGGCGCGGCACCTGGAGGCCTGCCTGGATGACGGCGTGGACCTGGCGCGGGACAGCTTTGGCGCCTACAGGCTGTGTTACCGGGCGCTTCCGGAAATATCACTGGACGAGGTAAGCACCGGGTGCGCTTTTGCCGGGCGAAGAATATCGGCGCCCTTGCTGATCGGCCCCATGACAGGGGGGCTGGGTGAACCCTTTCTGAAAATCAACCGTAACCTCGCCCTGGCGGCACAGGAACTGGGGCTTCCCCTGAGCCTGGGCTCCATGCGGGTGGCCCTGGAATCCCCGGCGGCCCGGGAAAGTTTCATGGTGCGCTCCCTGGCCCCGGATGTGCCCCTGGTTTCCAACCTGGGACTGGTCAGCCTCAACCATGGGTTATCCCTGCCTGCAGCTGCGGAACTGGCCGGAGAGATGGACGCCGATGTATTCGGACTGCATCTGAACCCGCTTCAGGAAGTCATCCAGCAGGGGGGGGACACGGATTTCAGGGGGCTGGAAGAGCGCCTGCGGGAAGTGCTGGCCGGGGTGGGCAGGCCCGTCCTGGTCAAGGAATGCGGGGGCGGCATCGCTCCGCCGCTGGTGGCCAGACTGGCCGCGCTGGGCGTGGACTATATCGACATCTCCGGAGCCGATGGCACAAGCTGGGCCGCCGTGGAGGCCCGCCTGGCTGATGATCCGGCGCTGGGGGAGCTGTTCGCCGATTTCGGACTGCCCACGGCCTGGATACTGGAACACCTCGGCCCGCACCAGAAAGGCTCGGCCCGGATAATCGCCGGGGGTGGCATAAGGAATGGGCTGCAGGCGGTCAAGGCGCTGGCGCTGGGTGGACACATGGTCTCCATGGCCCGTCCGTTCCTGCAGGCCGCCATGGACTCCGCCGACGAGGTTATCCGGCTGGGCCAAAGGTTCATCCGCGAGATGAAAACGGCCATGTTTCTGGTGGGGGCGCGGCAACTGGAGGAACTGGGTCCGCATTTGTTTCTGGGGGCAGACGGGAGGGACGGCAGATGAACCTGGACAATACTCACGGGGAGAACACTCATGGGAGGCGGGTGCTTGAAACGGAAAGCTAATATGGCGCACGCGCACCGTGCCGGTATCACCGCCCTCACACTGCTCCTGGTCATGGGCCAGACAGCTTTATCCGGGCTGGTCAGCGCCTCGGGAGACCTGAGCCGTCAGAAGCCCGTCGAGGTACGGCTCCAGGTGGAGGCGAATTATTTCCGCCCCGCCCACCTGGAGATGGAAACGGGACTGCTGTACAAGCTGGTCATCGAAAACAAAACATCGGAAACCCACCGGATAGTGGCTCCGGAACTGACCGACAGGGTGTTCACGAGAAAAATAGAGGTTCGGGATTCCCAGGGGCGGATGATGGTTTTGCTGGAAGGGCAGTTCCGGGGGCTGGAGCAGGCTCCGGGAGCCAGGGTGGAATGGTGGTTCGTGCCCGTGGCCACCGGGGACGGAATCGCCATTTTCTGTGACAAGCCCGGCCATGCCGAGGCGGGGAAAAAAACGCTCATCACCATAAAATGACAGCGGCTATCCCTGGGAGCGCCCCGGGAGGTTTGCCAATGGCCGCTTAAGTGGCTAAGGTGATTTTTCTTTTAGGCATCGGGGAAAATACACCCCGCCTGGCGCGGAATCATATAACTCAAGACCTGCCTGTCCCATGCGAATCGCCGAACTGTATAAAACAAAAAAGCCGGTCTTTTCCATTGAGCTGTTTCCTCCCAAGACCCCCCAGGGGGTGGAGAATCTCAGGAAGAAACTCGCCGAGATCAGGACCTTTCGGCCGGATTTCATAAGCGTTACCTATGGCGCCGGGGGGGGCACAAGGCACACCACCCGCGAGATCACCCGGTATATAAAAGGGGAGCTGGGCATTGAGGCCATGCCGCACCTGACCTGCGTTTCACACTCCCGCCGCGAGATAGTGGAAGCCCTGACGGATCTGGGGGAGGCGGGCATTGAGAACATCATGGCCCTGCGGGGCGACCCCCCTCAGGGGGAGGAGAGCTTCCTGGCCCCAGAAGATGGATTCGCCCATGCCATCGAACTGGTGCGGGAACTGCGCGGAATGGGGGGGTTCGGCATAGCCGTGGCCGGATACCCGGAGGGGCATGTGGAAGCCGAATCCTATGAGCAGTCATTGGCCTACGAGGTGGAGAAGATCAAGGCGGGGGCGGACGCGGTGGTGTCACAGTTCTTCCTGGACAACAAAGTGTTTTTCTCCTGGCGGGATGACCTGCGCAGCCGGGGGGTGGTCTGTCCGGTGGTGGCGGGTATACTGCCCGCAGTAAGCGCCGATCAGATCACGCGTTTCGCCGGTATGTGCGGGGCCGTGGTTCCAGAAGCATTGCTGGAAAAACTGCGCGCGCTGGACGACCAGCCCGAGGCGGCGGTCCGGGCCGGCCTGGATCATGCCCTGGCCCAGATAGACGGGCTGCTGGCCGATGGCGTGGACGGAATCCATCTTTACGCCCTTAACAGGCTGGAGCCCATCCGGGAAGTGGCGACCCGGCTAGGCCGCAGCCCAGCGGCATGACACGGGGTCGGCGGTGAACGAGCCAGGGCTGGATTTTTCCACGGGCGGGGGTGATCCCCTGGGCATACTGGCCGGATCGGCCCATGTGCTGGGCTCCACCACGGCGCTGACCCTGGACCCCGGAGCGGTGTCAGTATTCGCCGCCCGATATGCCGGAGGTTCCTTTCCTCCTCCTGACCACGATGGTCCGGAGGAAGCCCTGCATTGCCGGTTTCTTCCTCCGGGGCGCTTTCTCAACTACCTGCTTGTGCTGGAGGCGTTGAATTTCTCCTTCTGGGATGACGAGCCCCGCTGGCGGGTGGACTGGGAAGGGCGCCAGTACGATGGCTACTGGGCGCTGGCGGCCGCCCTGCGCCGGGCCCTGGTGCATGACGGCATTCCCTTGTGGGACGCCCGCTGGATGGCGGAGCTGGAAAATGCGGACGCCGCCCGCCTGCTGCGGGGATGTGGCAGGCCCGGTGAGCGTCCGGTGCCGATGCTTGAGCAGCGTGTGGAGAATCTGCGCGAGGCCGGGCGGGTTCTTTTGCAAAACTTCGCCGGGGAGTTTGCGGTCCTGCTGGAGGCCGCCGGCGGGAATGCGGTGAATCTGGTCCGGCTGGTGGTGGAGCATTTTCCCTCGTTCCGTGACGAGGCGGTATGGAATGGACGACCGGTGCCGTTTCACAAGCGGGCGCAGATTCTCGCCGCCGACCTGGCCCGGCTCTATCCCGCCGGTCCCGATGATCAGGGGGGGCTGCGGCTGGCGGATTTGGATCAGCTGACGGCCTTTGCCGACTACAAGGTTCCCCAGGTGCTCTGCCGGGAGGGGATTATTGTTCCCTCGGAGCAATTGCGCGGCCGGATGGATGCCGGGGAGGAACTGGCTCCCGGCTGCGAGGAGGAACTGGCTCTGCGGGCCGGCACTGTCTGGGGGTGCGAGTGGATTGTGAGGGCTCTGAACAAAAGCGGCGGCACCGGCACAGCTCCGGTCACAGCTCCGGTCACAGCGGCGGACGTGGATCATCTCCTGTGGTGCGCCGGCCAGGATAAATCCGGACTGCGGCCCTACCACCGCACCCGCACCATTTATTATTAACGGCTCCCCGGCAGCGGGCCGGCTGGCCATGCCGGCAATACCGCCGCCAGTGTGAATAATCTCCCGCAGGTTGTCTCCGGGGGTTGAAAAGTTGTATCAATGTGGTGTGATATTCGTCCCCCGGAATAACTGCCCGCCTGGAAAGGCTTCCGGCGGCGGCAGCGGTGGGGTAAACATCATTCAGGCTGCCGGACCATCAGGGTCGGCATAGATGGATGTCGAACGAGTTTGTTTAATGAGCACACATCCGGTCCCAGAAGACAGCGGCTCCCCCAAAGGTCAGTTGAATACCTTTCCCGCCATGTTTATGGAGGCCGTGCGCCGCTATGGAGACAAGCGGGCCTTCTTCCAGGAGAAGGAATACGGCATCTGGCAGTCCTATGGCTGGGGAGAGTCGCTGGAAAACGTCCGCACCCTGGCCGCCGGACTGAGCACCCTGGGGCTGAAGCGGGGTGACAAGGTGTGCATCGTGGGAGACAACAGGCCGCACCTGTACTGGGGTATGCTGGCCACCCAGGCCCTGGGGGGGGTGCCCGTTCCGCTGTACCAGGATTCCATCGAAAAAGAGATGGCCTTCATCGTGGATCACGCCGAGGCGCGATTCGTCCTGGTTGAGGATCAGGAGCAGGCCGACAAGATGCTCAGCATCAAGGATACCTGCCCCCGGCTGGAATGGGTGATCTACAAGGACCCCCGCGGCCTGAGAAACTACCAGGAGACCTACCTGCTCAGCTATGCCGCTGTGCAGGAAGCCGGCCGGGAACTGCTGAAACGCACACCGGGTTTTTTCGAGGATCAGGTGGCCCGGGGCCGCTCTGATGAACTGGCGGTGATCTGCTATACCTCGGGTACCACCGGAGTGCCCAAGGGGGTGATGCTCTGCCACGGCAACTTTATCCTGAGCTCCCACGAACTGCAAAAATACGAGGCCCTGGGCAATGAGTCCATCATGGCCTACCTGCCCATGGCCTGGGTGGGCGATTTCTTCCTCTCCCTGGGGCTGGCCATTGTGGGCGGATACACCGTCAACTGCCCGGAGAGCGGCAGCACGGTCATGCAGGACCTGAAGGAAATCGGGCCCACCATATTCTTCGGCCCGCCGCGCATCTGGGAAAACCTGCTGACCACGGTGATGATCCGCATGGAGGACGCCAGCTGGATCAAGCGGCGGATGTTCCATTATTTCATCGGCCACGCCATGCGGATGCAGAAGAAAATAAACCGCCACCAGAAAACAGGCCTGGGTGAGCGGCTGCTGTATCAGCTGGGCCGGCTGCTGGTCTATGGCCCCCTGACAGACCGGCTGGGGCTGAACAGGCTGAAACTGGCCTATACCGCCGGTGAGGCCATGGGGCCCGACACCTTCGATTTCTTCCGCTCCCTGGGGATCAATCTCAAGCAGATATACGCCATGACCGAAGCGGGCATTTTCATGGCGGTGCCCATGAACGGCGATGTGAGATCGGATACCAACGGACCGCCGGTGCCCTGGATTGATCTGAAGATTTCTCCTTCGGGCGAGGTGCTCATCCGGGGGCCGGGCATGTTCACCGGATACCTGAAAAACGAGGAGGCGACCCAGGGCGCCTTCCAGGACGGGTACTTCAAGACCGGGGATGCCGGCTTTCTGGACAAGGATGGCCACCTGGTGATAATCGACCGGGTGAAGGATGTCTCGCACCTGCAGGACGGCACCATGTTCGCCCCCAAGTTCCTGGAAAACAAGCTGAAGTTCTCGCCCTACATCAAGGAGGCGGTAGCCATCGGCCAGGCCCGGCCATTCGTCACGGCCATGCTCAACATCGACCTGGAGGCCGTGGGCAGCTGGGCCGAGCGCCGCAACATCGCCTTCACGGGCTATACGGATCTGGCCCAGAAAAGTCAGGTCTATGAGCTGGTGCTGGCCGAGGTGAACAAGGTGAATGCCTCACTGGCCGAGGAGGAACGCACCCAGGGAACGACCATCCGGAGGTTCCTCATCCTGCACAAGGAGCTGGACCCGGACGACGAGGAGATCACCCGCACGCGCAAGGTCCGCCGCGGGTTCATCGGGGAAAAATACAAGGCCCTCATAGAAGCCCTTTATTCAGATGCCACCAATGTTTCCACGGAGGCCAAGGTGACCTTTGAGGACGGCCGCACGGCCATGGTGAAGGCCAACCTGGAAATAAGGAATACCGCGGCCGACACGGGCGCCAGGGAGGGGGCATGAGCGCTGCCAGCCCGGAAAAGCTGCTCCAGGTGGATAATGTTTCCCTGAGCTTCGGGGGGGTGCAGGCCCTCAGCGAGGTCAGCTTTGATGTCCACCGGCATGAGATACTGGCCATCATCGGGCCCAACGGCGCGGGCAAGAGCTCCATGCTCAATGTCATCAACGGGTTCTACCACCCCCAGCGGGGCTCCATTACCTACAAGGGCCAAACCCGCAAGGCCATGCGCCCCCATCTGGCCGCCCGGCAGGGCATCGCCCGCACCTTCCAGAACATCGCCCTGTTCAAGGGCATGACGGCCCTGGACAACATCATGACCGGGCGCAATCTGAAAATGAAGGTGGGGTTTCTGTTGCAGGCCCTGCACCTGGGGCCGGCCCGCCGGGAGGAGATCGAGCACCGCCTGCATGTGGAGCGGCTGATCGACTTTCTGGAAATCGAGGCCATCCGCAAGACCCCGGTGGGCAGGCTTCCCTACGGGATGCAAAAGCGGGTGGAGCTGTGCCGGGCGCTGGCCATGGAGCCGGACCTGCTGCTGCTGGATGAGCCCATGGCCGGGATGAACGTGGAGGAAAAGGAGGATATGTGCCGCTTCATCCTGGACGTCAACGATGAGTTCGGGACCACCATCATCCTGATCGAACATGACATGGGAGTGGTGATGGACATTTCCAACCGGGTGGTGGTGCTTGATTACGGATGCAAGATTGCCGAAGGCACCCCGGACGAAGTGCGGGCCAACAAACAGGTCATCGACGCCTATCTGGGGGTGGGATAAGACCCCCGGCGGGAACAACAGGAGCATGACTTAAATGGAATTACTGAACACATTTTTCGTGGCTCCCTTCGCCAGCATGTTCGGCTCGCCCCTGTTCCTGGCCGAGGTGATCATCGGCGGACTGCTTACCGGAGTGCTCTACTCCCTGGTGGCGCTGGGCTTCGTGCTGATTTTCAAGGCCTCGGGGGTGTTCAACTTCTCCCAGGGGGCCATGGTGCTCTTTGCCGCGCTGACCCTGGTCGGGCTGATGGAGCGGGGGGTGCCGGTGTGGCTGGCCCTGGCGCTGACCGTGCTGGTAATGATCGCCCTGGCCTGGCTGATCGAGCGCCTGATGCTCTCGCGCCTGGTCAACCAGGAGGGAATCATCCTGTTCATGGCCACCATCGGCCTGAGCTTTCTGCTGGAGGGCTTCGGGCAGATTTTCTGGGGCAGCAACGTCAAGCGGCTGGATATCGGCATTCCCAACGAGTCCATCCACCTGGCGGGCATTCCCATCAACCAGTTCGATCTGTTCGCGGCCCTGATGGCGGCGGGGGTGGTGGCCCTGCTGGCCGTGTTCTTCCAGAAGACCCCCACGGGCCGGGCCTTGAGGGCGGTGGCGGACGACCATCAGGCGGCGCTGTCCATCGGCATTCCCCTGCAGCGCATATGGCTGATCGTGTGGAGCGTCTCGGGCTTTGTGGCCATCATCGCCGGGGTGGTCTGGGGGGCCAAGAGCGGGGTGCAGTTCTCGCTGTCCCTGATTGCCCTGAAGGCTCTGCCGGTGCTGATCCTGGGCGGGTTCACCTCGGTGCCGGGGGCCATTGTCGGCGGGCTGATCATCGGAGTGGGCGAAAAAATCGCCGAGATATACTGGGGGCCCGTGCTGGGGGGGGCGATTGAAAACTGGTTCGCATACATGCTGGCCATGGTGTTTCTCATGTTCCGGCCCCAGGGGCTGTTCGGGGAACGGATCATTGAACGTATCTAGAGACCGGGGACAAGGATGATCTACAGGGAAGCGGGAAACTACAAGACTACTTACGCGGCCGACCAGGCCATTTTCACCCTGCAGCTGGACCGGGTGTTCATGACCATGGTGATGGTGCTGGCTTTTCTGGTGGTGCCCCTGTGGGCCAACGAGTACTGGCTCCAGGCGGTGCTGATTCCGTTCCTTATCTTTTCCCTGGCGGCCATTGGGCTGAACCTGCTTACCGGATACGCCGGACAGCTCAGTCTGGGCACCGGGGGTTTCATGGCGGTGGGGGCCTACTCAACCTACAAGCTGACCACGGCCTTCCCCGATCTGAACATCCTGCTGGTGTTCCTGCTGGCCGGGTTTTTCGCGGCGCTGGTGGGAATCGTATTCGGGCTGCCCTCGCTGCGCATCAAGGGGTTCTACCTGGCGGTGGCCACCCTGGCCGCACAGTTCTTCATCCTGTGGCTGTTCAACAAGGTGGGCTGGTTCTACAACAACAACTCCTCGGGCAATATCACGGCCCCTCCCCGGGAGCTCTTCGGGCTGGTGGTCACCGGGGCGGCGGCCAAGGCCCAGGTGCGCTATCTGCTCTCCCTGGGCATTCTCACGCTGTTCGCCCTTTTCGCCAAGAACATCGTCCGGGGCCGCATCGGGCGATCCTGGATGGCCATCAGGGACATGGACATCGCCGCGGAAATCATCGGCATCAGGCCCCTGCACACCAAGCTGCTGGCCTTCGCCCTGAGTTCCTTTTACTGCGGCGTGGCCGGGGCCATGAGCGTGTTCCTCTGGCTGGGCAGCGCGGAAACGGAGGCCTTCAGCATCTTCATATCGTTCCAGGTGCTGTTCATGGTAATCGTGGGCGGACTGGGCAGCATCCTGGGCTCGATCCTGGGCGCGGCGTTCATCACTCTCCTGCCCATACTGCTTACCAATGTTCCCCTGCTGGTCGGTCTGCGGATTCCCATCGATCTGCAAAAACACATTGAGCAGATAGTGTTCGGGGGACTGATCGTATTTTTCCTGATCGTGGAACCCCATGGCCTGGCCCGGCTCTGGCAGATAATGAAGGAAAAATTAAGGCGTTGGCCTTTCCCATACTGATGGAATTTACTATTCTCTGAATTAAGGACCGGAGGATTTGTCCAAGTTTTATCCGGCATTCAGCCTGTGATCACACGGGGCGCTGCCGATGAAAACCTGCTGGCTGGTGAAGGCAGGGGGCGGGCAGTTTTGGATGACGGTTCATCACGGACGGTGCTGGCTCGATACCCGTCCGTTATTAATACATGGGAGGAAATTGAAAAATGAAAATCAACCTGAAAAATATCATCTGGATCACCATGGCCGTGTTGGCCCTGGTGCTCTCTTCGGGGGGCTGTGAGAAAAAGGATGGCGGGTCTAAGCAGGCCGGAGGTGGGCAGGAACAATTCTTCCCCATGCTCGTATACCGCACTGGTCCCTACGCCCCCAGCGGAATCCCCGTGGCCAACGGCTTCCGCGATTACTACGACCTGGTAAACAAGCGCGACGGCGGCATCAACGGCGTCAAGATCACCTGGGAGGAGTGCGAGACCGAATACAACACCAAGCTGGGCGTGGAATGCTATGAAAGGCTGAAGAACAAGGGCGACAACGGGGCGACACTGTTCAATCCCTTCTCAACCGGAATCACCTATCAGCTCATTCCCAAGGCTGCCGTGGACAAGATTCCCATACACTCCATGGGCTATGGCCGCACCAGCGCGGCGGACGGCCGGGTTTTCGAGTGGGTGTTCAACTTCCCCACCACCTACTGGAGCCAGGCTTCGGCCTTTGTGAAGTATGTGGGCTCCCAGGAGGGCGGCATGGACAAGCTCAAGGGCAAGAAGATCGCCCTGGTGTATCACAACAGCGCCTATGGCAAGGAGCCCATCGCCACCCTGGAGAAGCTGGCCGAGCAGCATGGCTATGACCTGAAGCAACTGGCGGTGGATCATCCGGGCCAGGAGCAGAAGTCCACCTGGCTCCAGATCCGCCAGTATTCCCCGGACTGGATCTTCATGTGGGGCTGGGGCGTGATGAATCAGGTGGCCATCAAGGAAGCCGCCGCCATCGGCTTCCCCATGGATCGTTTCATCGGTGTGTGGTGGTCCGGCTCTGAATCGGATGTTGTCCCGGCCGGAGAAGGCGCCAAGGGTTACAAGGCCGGTGCGTTCCACGCCTCGGGAGGGGAATGGCCGGTGCTCCAGGACGTGCTGAAGCATGTCTACAACGGCGATATGGAAAAGGCCAGGGCCAACAACTGGGGCGAGGTGCTGTATAACAGGGCCATCGTCAACGGCATGTACAATGTGGAGTCCGTCCGCACGGCCCAGGCCAAGTTCGGCAACCGCACCGTAAAAGGTGAGGAGGTGCGCTGGGGCCTGGAGAACCTGAACCTGACCCAGGAGCGCCTGAAGGAACTGGGCATGGACGGTTTTGTGCAGCCTGTGAAGATCACCTGCGCCGACCATGAGTCGGGCGGGTCGGTGTTCATCCAGCAATGGGATGGCTCCAAATGGAATCCCGCCAGCGAATGGATCTCTCCCATATCCGAGCTGGTGCGCCCGATGATAGAGGCAGACGCGGCCAGTTATGCCAAGGAAAACGGCATTACTCCGCGCGGCTGCTGATTGAGCCTTCTGCGGCGGGGCGCGCGACTTGCCCCGCCGCTTTTCACTTCAATGGCCATGCCCCATGAATGCTTTGCCACAAACCAATCCAAAGGATGGTTCCGCTGAATCCGGGGGGAAGTCCCCCCTGTTGAGCGTGAACAACATCGAGGTCATCTACGACCATGTAATCCTGGTGCTCAAGGGGGTATCCCTGGAGGTGCCGGAGGGAGGCATAGTGGCCCTGCTGGGGGCCAACGGGGCGGGCAAGAGCACCACGCTCAAGGCAATCTCAAACCTGCTGCGCTCGGAGCGGGGCGATGTCACCAAGGGCCGGATAGAATACCGGGGCGAGCGGGTGGACCGTCTCACTCCCACGGATCTGGTAAAGCGGGGGGTGGTGCAGGTGATGGAGGGCCGCCATGTGTTCGAGCATCTCACCGTGGAGGAGAACCTCCAGACGGGAGCCTACACCCGGGGTGACGGACGCGCCGAGGTCGCCCGCGACCTGGAGATGGTATACCGCTATTTTCCCCGCCTGAAGGAGCGCCGCCACGCCCAGGCCGGATATACATCCGGGGGCGAGCAGCAGATGCTGGCCATCGGTCGGGCTCTGATGGCCCGGCCCCGCATGATTCTGCTGGACGAGCCTTCCATGGGGCTGGCCCCCATGCTGGTGGAGGAAATCTTCCAGATAGTCCGCAACCTGAACTCTGGCGAGGGGGTCAGCTTTCTGCTGGCAGAGCAGAACACCAACATCGCCCTGCGCTATGCCGGCTTCGGCTATATCCTGGAAAACGGCCGGGTGGTGATGGAAGGGGACGCCCAGACCCTGGCCGATAACGAGGACGTCAAGGAGTTCTATCTGGGGCTCGATTCGGGCGGCCGTAAAAGCTACCGCGATGTCAAGGCCTACCGCCGCCGCAAACGCTGGCTGGCCTGAGCTCAGCGCTCCTCCGGCACACGGAGCGGCGCGAACAGGTGGTTGAGCTGCCGTGCGCGGCCCACCTCCAGGGCGCTCTGAAGCGCAAGGCGCAGAAACGCGTGGGCCTGGCCCACGGCATCCGGCAGGGGGGCTCCCCGGGCCAGGTGCGCCGCTATGGCCGCGGAAAGGGTACAGCCGGTGCCGTGGGTGTTCACTCCCGTGATTCTGGCTCCGGCAAAGGTGAAGGTGTCCGTTCCGTCGAACAGCAGGTCCAATACCGTATCCCCTTCCTCCAGGTGCCCCCCCTTGACCAGCACCGGCACGCCGTGGCGGTCGAAAAGACCGCGGGCCAGTTCTTCAAGCAGGCGTTCGTTCTTCAGTCCGGGGGGGCTGCCGCCGGCCAGCACCACCGCCTCGTCCAGGTTCGGGGTGATCAGCGCGGCCAGGGGAAACAGCTGTCGGGTAAGTGATTCCAGGGCGGCTTCATCCAGGAGCCTTGCTCCACTGGTGGCCACCATGACCGGGTCCACCACCAGCGCTGCGGGCTGGGCCTGCTGCTTTTCCAGTGCCATCCGCCGGATTGATTCCGCCGCCGCCTGGATTATGGGGGCGGAGTGCAGCATGCCCGTTTTGGCGGCACCCACCCTGTAGTAGGCACCCACATGTTCTATCTGCCCACTGACAATCGCCGGGTCCACCGGCTGGATGCCCGATACCCCCCCGGGGTTCTGGACGGTGATGGCTGTTATGGCGGAAACCCCATAGCATCCCAGGGCCGCAAAGGTCTTCAGGTCCGCCTGGATGCCTGCCCCGCCGCCGGAGTCAGAACCGGCGATGGTAAGCACTATGGGGATGGCCGGGTTCTCGTCGCTGTGTGGCTGTTGGTTCATGCTCCCTGCCTGATATCCGGCCGGCTTTTGCGCCGGAGGTGGTTTCCATGGTCCGGTTTTGCCCGCCCGGCGTTATATCCCCTGGGGGAAATTATTGCCCGGTAGAATTGCCCGGTAGAATTGCCTGATCCGGTGGGGAGAGCAGGCAGTGCAGGTTAGATATTAACCGAAAGCGGGGCCGTCTGGCCATCGGCATGATCCGCCAACAAGGATATTTCCTCCAAGGGGGATTGCCTAAGCGGGGCCTGTTCTGTCAGTATAAATATCTGCATTGATGCCCGGAAATACAGGGCGGATTGCGGAGCCTTGTCACGGCCGCCTGGGGGCAGGCCGGGCCCCAATTTTCCACGGACCTGCGGCCCGTGAGTTCCTTTGCGAGCAACGAGAATGGATTCCAATGCTGTCAATCTTGATACAACGAAGCGCGTGCTGGTGGCGGAGGATAATCCGAACCTGCGCAAGGTGCTGGTAAACATCATTAAAAAAATCGGCTATGAATCGGTTGTGCAGGTTGAGGACGGGCGGTCCGCCTGGCAGCTTATTGAATTGGGAAAAGTGGATCTGGTGCTGAGCGACTGGGCCATGCCGGAGATGGACGGCATTGAAATTCTCAGAAAGGTCCGCGCCTCCAAGAGTCCCATCAAGGATATTCCCTTCCTGATGATTACCGCCGCCGATACAAAAACCGCCATCATCACCGCAGGAAAAGAGGGGGTTGACGCCTACATTATCAAGCCCTTCAGCGTAAAGACGGTAACAGAGAAGATTCAGGAAGCCATCAACGTACGGAATATGAGTGGCTGAGATTTCTGTCTGGACCATCAAGGAATTACTGGATCGCAGCCGCCAGTTTCTGGAGGGAAAGGGAGTCCCCACGCCCCGCCTGGACGCGGAAGTCCTGCTGGCCCATGTGCTGGGCCGTCCCCGTATTGAGCTGTATCTGGAGTATGACAAACCCCTGGGAAAAACACAGATCGAGGAATACCGGGCCCTGATCAGGGGGAGGGGAGAGCGGCGCCCGGTGGCCTATCTGGTTGGGGGGGTGGGCTTTTGGAGCCTGGATCTGTATCTGGATGACGGCGCCCTGATTCCCAGCCCGGACACCGAAACCGTGGTGGAGGCGATTCTTTCCGCAGCCAAGGCCCTGCGGGCCCAGGAGCCGGGCCTAGTGCTGAATATTCTGGAAATGGGAACGGGCAGCGGAGCAATTCCCCTGGCGGTGCTTTCCGAGCTGGAAGGGGTGCGCTGGGTGGGCGTGGAGCGGTCCAGCGACGCCCTGCGGGTGGCCCTGAGGAACCGCGAAAAATACTCGCAGCTCCAGGCCCCCCGGCAAAACCGTCTGCTGCTGATCCATGGGGACAGGTTCAGCGCGCTTTCGCCGGGATATGAACCCCACATGGTCGTGGGCAATCCTCCCTACATTCCCACCGGCACCATCGACAGACTGATGCCGGAAGTTTCGCGCAGCGAGCCCCGGATGGCCCTGGACGGCGGCCCGCGCGGCACGGACTTTCAGCGCTACATGATGGAATACGCCAGCGTGGCACTGACCCCGGAAGGTCGGCTTATCTTTGAGATGGGTGCGGATCAGGAGCGGTTGCTGCGGGATATTCTGACCGGATTTCCGGCCCTGCGGCTGGTGGAGCTGAGGCGCGATCTGGCCCGTCATCCGCGGGCGTTTCATGCCCGGCGGGTTTGAGCTCCCTTTTGCGAAAACATTTTCAGACGGACGGACCGGGCCTGCCGGCGCAATGACTGGCGTGGGGATTGGAGGGGCTACTTCTGGTGGCGTTCCTCCTCCTGCTCCTGCTCTTCCTTGCAGTTGATGCAAAGCGTGGTGACCGGTCGGGCCATCAGGCGTTCCACGGCGATGTCCTCCTCACAGATCTCGCAAATGCCAAATGTTCCGGTGTCCAGGCGCTCCATGGCCTCCTCCACCTTCTTGCGAAGTTTCCGCTCCCGGTCGCGTATGCGCAAGGTGAGGTTCCGGTCTGATTCCAGCGTGGCCCTGTCCGAGGGATCGGGGAAGTTCTCGCCCCCGTCACGCATTCCTTCCACGGTCTGGGAAACTTCTTCCTCCAGTTCGGAAATCATTCCGTTCAGTCGTTCCTTGAACTTTTCTTTTAATTTATCGCTGAACATCTGGCTTCATTTTCCGTTGTTTGCCTGTCAGCCCCTTGCGAATACCGGCAACGATGGCTGTGCTGTTTCAGTCAATCACATCCTATAACACAGAACAAAAGCAAAGTCATCCTTTCCGTTTGAAAGCAATTACGGATGGGAACCCTGCCTTCAGATTACAGTTTAAACCATTTTGAGAAGGTTGGCCCGTGGAGTCCGTGCTCAGAAATAAAACCGGGGCAATAAAAAACCGTTCCCCTGTCAAAAGACAAAAGAACGGTTCTTTGTATTCTACCTGCTTCAGAACTACCCAGATACCGGGATATTACTTAACGGCATCCTTGAGAGTTTTACCCGGGCGAAACCGCGGCACCTTGGAGGCGGCAATCTTGATTTCGGCTCCTGTTTGGGGGTTGCGGCCTTTCCTGGCTGCTCTCTTGCTGACAGTAAATGTTCCGAATCCAACCAGAGTCACCGTTTTGCCCTTGGAAAGGGACTGGGTGACACCCTGAATAACACTGTTCAGGGCCGTTGTTGCAACAGACTTCGATACTTTCGCATCCTTTGCGATTTTCTCGATCAATTCAGCTTTGGTCATGGAAGCTCCTTTTAACCGTTAGGGTTCTGGAAGGAACGATTGGCGAACCTTTGTTTTCGATTCGACGCTCATTTTTTAGTTTATGCCACGGTTTATGTGTTGCCCTTTCTTCAGCAGTCCGTAGAAGTCCGTTGTCTTTGCAGGACTGTCTGTATCAGGGTTTGTGAAGTTCCCGGGGTTCCGGGTTGCCTTCCATTCCTTTCTTGTAGGAATTGTGCGGTGTTGTCAAACTTTTTTAACGTCCCAGGCCCCTTTAGAACGGGATTTATCGCGGCCTGAGGCGGCGCAGCCCTGTTTTTTTTACAGAAAATCTGAAGGCCTGCAAAAATATCATATTAATAACAGTGCCATAGCACGCAAAGCCTTGCGGGAGGCCCCGGGCGCCGGATTGGAGGCGTTGCCGGGGGCTTTTTCGGGTATTGATTGTGCCGGTGAGGAAGGGCAAAGGCCCGGTCCGGGCGGCGGCACAGGGCCGGCCTCCCAACAAATGGGCCAGCCAGGGTGAGGCTTCCCGGAGCCCTAGTGGCGGATGGTAAAGCCCTGTTCCGGGCAGGGGGTGTCCGTCCCGGGGGTGGTGATATCCAGATTCCTCACGGCCGACATGGGCGGCCCCTTTTGCAAGGCCGCCAGGAAGCGCCCCTTGGTGGAGGGGGTCACACGGGCCATTACCTCCACCTGACCGCCGGGAAGATTTCTCACCCAGCCGGATATGCCCAGAATGCTGGCGGTGTTCTGTGTGAAATATCGGAAGCCCACTCCCTGCACCCTGCCATGAACGACTATGTGGATAATCTCAGCCATGGCCCTCTTTCCGGGCCAGGCGGGCTCTTCTGAAATTCAGGGCCAGGTATGCCCCGATCAGAGCGGACGCGGCCAGCAGCACCCAAAGCGAGTATTTTTTCAGGGCCTGGGACAGCAGTTCCGGTTCCGCTCCGAACCAGTAGCCCAGCAGGGTCAGGATGACCATCCAGATGCCGGCTCCCAGCACGGTCAGCAGGGAAAACACCGTAAGGTTCATCCTGGCCAGGCCCGCCGGCAGGGAGATCAACTGCCGGATAACCGGGATCAGGCGTCCCACAAAGGTGGAAATGGCCCCGTGCCGGTTGAAAAACTCCTCGGAACGGAACAGTCCCTCGGTGGATATGCGCACGAAGGAACCATAGCGCCCGATGAGTTCCAGCAGAAGCCTGCGACCCAGGTAACGGGCCAACGCGTAGTTGATGAGCGCCCCGGCCAGCGAGCCGGCCGTGCCCCAGAACATCACCGCTCCCAGGCTCCAGTCGGGCAGGCGTCGCGCCAGATCTCCGGCGGGGGGCATTACGATCTCGGAGGGAAAGGGGACGAAGCTCGATTCGATGGTCATCAGGATGAAAACGCCCAGGTAGCCCAGCCGGTGAATGAAGGTGTCCGCCATCCATCGGTTGGCCTGGGCCAGCATGACCACTCCATCCATGCGGATGAACAGGGCCAGTGCCAGGACCAGCAGCCCTGTCAGGGCCAGCAGCAAGGCCACCCGGAATCTGCCGAAGGGTGGTTTTTCCGTTTCCGTGTTCATCATGTGTCCTGGCTGTTTCTGGTGATATATCAAAACGCCCCGGCTTTACCCGGCTTGCTTCCCTTTTTTGCCTCACTGTCTTTATATGTATCCCGCTTTGCTCCCCGGTGGAAGGGCGGGGGGCATAGCGGTCGGTTTCCGGGTGGGAAAAAAAAGAGCGAAACCGGCGGAAGATTTTCCCGCCTGATTTCGCTCTTTCCTATCGACCTGCTACATCCGTGGCGTCTAATCGATATCCTTGAATTCCATCTCCCCGGTATCGCCAAACTCCGGATGGGCATCCAGTCTACGGGCCTCCTCTTCCTCAAGGGCCTCGGTCAGGCTGGATTTGAGCTGCTGCTTTTGCTCCGGCTTCTGCGCCTTTGGGATCGGGGTGGATTTTGGCTGATCCGTGAACCGCATTTTTTTCTCCACCGGTAGCGGCAGAGGTTTTTGGCTCCTGAAACCATTGCCGGTATCGGCCTGGCGCAAGATCTTGCGGGCGGCCTTTTCGCCCACCATTAGTTCCAGGGTTTCCATGACCTCAGAGAGCTTGCTGGCCTGGGAGGACATTTCCTGTCCGGAGGAGGCGTTCTCCTCTGCAAAGGCGGCGTTGCTCTGGGCCACGCTTTCCACCTGCGATACCCCGTTGTTGATCTGGCTGAGCCCTTCCTTTTGCTCCCGGGTGGCCGTGGCCACCGAGCGTACCAGGTCAAGCATCTGGTTGACCATGTTGTTTACCTGGCTCAGTCCGGCTTCGGTTTCGCTGGCCACGTTCACCCCCTGGTTGGCGCGGTTCTGCGATTCCTCCAGCAGTTCGCTGGTGTTGCGGGCCGCCTCGGCACTGCGCATGGCCAGGTTGCGGACTTCCTCGGCAACCACGGCGAAACCGCGTCCGGCGTCCCCGGCGCGGGCGGCCTCCACGGCGGCGTTGAGAGCCAGCAGGTTGGTCTGGAAGGCTATTTCATCGATAGTCTTGATGATCTTGGCCGTTTCATCGGATGACTGCTTGATCTTGCCGATGGTATCGATCATGCGGGTCATGGACTCGGTTCCCTTCTGGGAGTGTCCCTTCATTTCCTCGGCCACCTTTTCGGCTTCCATGGACGAATCAGCGTTGCGGGCGGTCATGGCGCTCATCTCCTCCACGGTGGCTGATATCTCCTCAATGTTGGCCGCCTGCTCGGTGGCCCCGGAGGCCAGCGACTGGCTGGACTGGGCCAGGGTGTCCGCCGCCTGGATGATATCCGAAGAGGCATCCCCCAGGAGGTTCATGATTTTGATGATGGGGCTCTTGACTGCCCGGGTGATGCTTATTCCAAATATCGCAGAAAGCAGGAACGCCACCAGGGCGATCACGATGATGACCGTGAAGACAATCCCGGAGACAACTGAAATGCGCCCGGCCTCGGATTCTACCGCGGCATCCCCGGATTCTTCTACCTTTTCGATGATATCCTTAAGCTCATCGGCGGCTTTTAGGAATAGTTCCTCGTTTTCGTGGAAGGTCTTGAACGCCGCAATGCCCTCGCTGAAGGTCTTCTTGTGTATTTCCATCCTTTCTGCAAAGAGGCTCGCAAAGCTCCCATCCCCGAACGCTCCGCCAGGACGGTTGTTTTGGAAGACTTCAGCATCCTTGATTTCAGCTACAATCTCCTCCATCAGCTTCAGCCTGTCATTCAGACGTTTTTCGACTTCTGCCAGGGGGGCGCCGCTTTCCATCCGCTGAAAATTGAAAAACCGGGCCAGCAGCGATATCTGAAATTCCATCGGGCCATCCGCAGCGGCCCAGCGGTCTTTCAGCCCGCCGTTCCAGGAAATGCTCCGCCCGGGGTTCTTCTCCAGTTCTTCCACCTGGGCATCGCCCAGTTCCTCGGCAAGATTCAGCAGGTTCTGAAAATCAAGGAAGGCCTTGTTCATCACAGATTTTTTATCGTTGTATATGGCGCTTGAAGCCAGCATTTTGGCCTGTGCCCCCTGATAGCTTTTCCGCCTGTCATTCAGCTGCTTTATCTCTGCCTCCGGAACCAGGCCGCTGGCCACCATCCTGTCCAGGGCCTCGTCGGCCATTTTCTTGCCCTCGCTCAGGCGCTTGGCATTGTCTTCCATATCGTGGTTGCCGGACATTTCCTCCGCTGCGATCATCTGCTGCTGGATGCCTATTGTTCCTTCCATGGCTCCGTCTGCGGCGTCCCAGGCCTTGGTGGTGATGAACTTCAGAGAATTGGACAGCATTGTCATGCCGACAATCCCTGAGGCGGCCACCACGCCCACCAGTACGATGGTGAATACGGCGGAGGTGGTAAGCATTTTTCCGATTGTCGTGTTTTTGAACATGGGCTTTCCTTTGAAATTTGGCGTGACTCACGCCCTGTTGGCCTGTCCCGGCACTAAATTATTACAGAGAAAAGGAGAGGGGGTGTTTTAGCACCTGTGTGCTCTCCCAGGTTATAGCAAAACGACAAAAAAGGGAAATATGTCAATTGGTTAACGGGTTTGTCCCGATAAAAATATTCCCTGATGCATCTTTCCTGCCTTTGAAAAGATTGCCGCCTGGTTTTTCCTCTGGATTAATCAAATCAAATCAATATTTTGCTTCCTGGCTAGAACTCCCCATATTTCTATCACCCCCATAAACGCAGAATACAGGAAAAAGTTCCCTAAAACCTTCCCTGTAAAGCAAGATACGCGCCCTTCTGAAAACACAGGCGGCTTTTCCGTGGTTTTGCCGGCAGCCACATGGAAAAATACTCAGGACAGACCAGGAGGGCCCCGGAGGCCCTGCAACTGGAGAACCTCCCCGGTGAGTATCCGTTCCAGGTCCAGGGGGCTGAAAAAAGCACAAACAGCCAGCTTATTCAGTGTGATGGCAGATTTTTTTTAGCCCAGGGGCAAATCATTTGCCCGGTGTGCAGATTCCCCCGCCAGCGCCTGCCTGGAGAGCGCCCGGAAAAAACATGGGCTGATTATTGAAGGCCGCTCTCCCGAGGAACGCTTTTTGCTTTACCTCAAGTGAAAAGTTGTCCCGAGGCAACCAGCCCCGCCGGAAAACTGCCCAGGGCAGGGCGCGGGTATTGCAAGGATATTCGGGATCAGACTGGTCCGTCACTGTCAGGCCGACAGGGTCGCTGGATGCGATGGCCGGATGTGATGGTAAACAAGTGACATCCTCGCGGGAGTGATCGCTTTATGGCTCAAGATCCTATTGCAGGGGCCAGGAATATTCTGCCCCAGTTCCAGGGTTTCTTCGAATCCCTCACGGTGGCCAAGAAGGTGGCATTGTTCGCCATGATCGGCGTAGTCATGCTGGGCATGGCCTCGATGATCTACATCGCCAACCGGGAAACCTGGAGCCCCCTTTATACCAACATAACCACCGAAGACGCCGCACTCATCCAGGATAAGCTGGACAAGAACCAGATTCCGGTGATGGTCGGGCCCGGCGGAGGCTCCATCCTTGTTCCACCGGAGCGCGCGGACGACGCCCGCATTGTGCTGGCCCGCGAGCGGGTGAGCCTGGGCGGCGGCCTGGGATTCGCCGATCTGTTTGTGGGCGACACCGGCATTGGTGAGACCGAGTTCCAGCAGCAGGTCAAGTACCGTATGGCCCTGGAGGGCGAACTGGCCCGGCTCATCGGTAAACTGAACAATATAGCCTCGGCCAAGGTAACCCTGGCCCTGCCCAAAAAGAGCCTGTTCCTGGAGCAGGAGCAGGAGCCGACGGCCTCGGTGGTGGTTGGCGTCAAGCCGGGCAGCAGCATACCCCGCAGCCAGGTGCATACCATCGCCCAACTGGTAGCCAACTCTGTGGAGAGGCTGACCAAGGAGAACGTGGTGGTGGTGGACCGCACGGGGCGGCTGCTCAGCAAGGGCGTGACCGATGCGCCCGGCTCGGGCAACTTCCAGGAGCATTTCCTGTTCCGTCACAACCTGGAGCAGATGCTGGAGGCCAAGATCATCAGCCAGCTTGAATCGGTGGTGGGCAAGGACCGGGTTAAGGCCCGGGTCTCCGCCGACCTGGCATTCGACAAGGTGACCACCAAGGAGGAGATATTCGATCCTGAGGGGGCGGTGATCCGCTCCGAGCAGAGCGCCTCGGAAAACTCCAGCGGTTCACGCTCCATCCCGGTGGGCATACCCGGGGTGGCCTCCAACCTGCCGGAAACCCAGGCCGGTGCCTCCGAGGTGGCCAATGTTTCCCAGATCGCCAAGACCAACGAGGTGCGCAACTATGAGACTTCGGTGCGCCGGGTGGTCAAGGAGCCCTCGCTGGGGCAGATCAACCGGCTCAGCGTTTCGGTGCTGATAGACGGAAAGTACAAGCCCATCACCGACCAGGAGAGCGGGCGGATCATCACCACCCAGTACGAGGAGTGGACCACCGACGAGAAGAAGGAAATCGAGCGTCTTATCAAGGCCGCCGTGGGCTTCAGCGGAACCCGGGGGGATACCATGGAAGTGGTGAACCTGCGGTTCAGCAAGCCGGTGGAGGAGGACATTTCCGAGCAGCTGGAGCAGACCCAGCGCAACCGCAAGTTCTTCCTGGATATCCTGCGCTATACGTTCCTGGGCGTGGGTCTGCTGGCCCTGATCATGTTTGTGATCCGTCCCATGGTGCAGCGCCTGAGCGCCAAGCCGGAGGAACTGGATCTGCTGATGGGTCTGCCGGCGACCATTGGGGAGCTGGAGGGCGAGGAACTGGAGATTCCCACCGAGCGCGAGGTCGGGTTGCCGCCCCGCGACCAGATTCTGGAGATCGCCCGTACCGACCCGCTGGCTACCGCCTCGCTCATCCGCTCCTGGCTGCGTGACAAACGCTAGCAGGACGATCCGGCGGCCGGATACGAACCGCCGCCGGAGCTGCTCCCGCCAGGTCGCGGGGGCGGCGGGCCCGGCACGCCCTGACGGAAAGTGTTCCGGGGTCCGGTTAACACCACCGGCATCCGGGGCGACAATGACAAAACCAGCGGTGCATTTGACCGCATGAACCACTTGGCAGAAGAGATCAACATGCCCGACCAGGCATCAACAGACGATAAGCCGGTTTTTTCCCCGCCCAACTTCGATTTGGCGGCGGGAGAGAAGACCCCCCTGCCCGTGGAGAGCGAAGGTTCCTTTGAGCTGGCCCGCTACCAAAGGATCACCACCGGTTTGCCCCTGGAGGAACTGGGGGAGCCGGGGGCCGAGGAGACCTCCGGCGGGGAGCATCTCCCGGAGCCAGTGGCCCAGGGCGATGAGCCGGTCGTGCGTCTGAAGGAGGAAGACTTCTCCGCCATGCGCTGGCAGCGCGAGAACACCCTGTTGACCAATGCGGATAACTACGCGGCCAGCATTCGCGAGGAGGCCGAGCTGTATGTGCAGCAGTTGCGCGAGGAAGCAGAGGAACTCAACGCCAGGGCCGAGGAGCATTATCACCAGGCGAAAACAAACCTGGACGAGGCGGAAAAGGAAGTCGCCCGCATGCTGGATGAGGCCCGTGCCGGAGTGGATGAGATTCACCAGCAGGCCCGTGCGGAAGGATTCGAGAAGGGACACCTGGAGGGGCTTGAGCAGGCCGGTGTGGACGCCCAGCCCTCGATGGACCGCCTGGAGGCCATTCTGGAGAACCTGGAGTCATACAAGGACCGGGTTGATTACTACTCGGAAAAGGACGGCATCCGTCTGGCGCTGATCATGGCCAGGAAGATTCTGAAGGCGGAGGTCACCCTGAACAAAAAAGTCGTATTGAAGGTGCTGGCCTCCGGTCTGAAGAACATGGAGGGCAAGGGGTTGTTCAACGTTCTGCTCAACCCGGAAGACCTGCGCTTTGCAGTCAAGGCCAGGCCCACCCTGGAGCGGTTTCTCAAGGATGGGCAGTCCATGATGATGCTGGGACGGGACGATATTCCCCCGGGCAGCGTGCAGATTGAGTCCGACCGGGAAGTGATAGACATGACCCTGGATGGCCAGATGTATCATCTGGAGGCCAAGGTGCGCCAGACCATGGCAGAGCGCGAGACCATCGTCACCCGGCTCAAGGAGCAAAGGCGCGAGCTGGCCCGGGCGGAGAAGGAGACCCAGGCCCGGATTAGGGAAGAGGCAAAATCACGGCCTTCAGCAGGGGCGTTGGAGCCGGGGATGTCAGCACAGGGTCGGCCTGCGGTTGATCAGCCCGCATTTGAACAGTCTGGCTATGAAGAGCCCGGCTATGATGAATCCGGCTATGATGAGCCCGGCGGCCCGGCTGCAAATGCCCGGAGCGGTGACGAAGAACACACGGATGAAGGCGGGGATCAACCCCTGGCTCCCGGCGTGAGCATCGAGATCGAGTAGAAAACCATGGCCACACCACAGAAAGCAGCTCCGAAAGCAGCTCCGAAAGCCGCCCCGAAAGCCGCCCCGAAAACACCTGCCGCGAAAAAATCCGCCTCTGCGGCCGCGCCGGGTGGTCCCCGCGGGCCTTCGAAGGACTTTGGCCCAATGCCCCACCGCAGCGGATACCGCGACGTCATCGAAGGCAGCCATCTGGTGCGCCGCCACGGCAAGGTGATCCAGCAGGTCGGCCAGATAATCGAAGCCTACAATCCCGGTATTTCCATAGGGGGACTTTGTACCATCTACAATCCGGTGAGCAGGCGCCGGGTGATGGGTGAGGTGGTGGGCTTCCGCAGTGACAGGGTGCTGCTGATGGCGCTGGGGCAGATGACGGACCTGGGGCCCCATTGCCATATCATTCCCGAACTGCGCCCTCCCGAGGTTCCGGTGGGCGATGAACTGCTGGGCCGGGTGCTGAACGGGCTGGGCGAACCGATAGACCAAAAGGGCGAGATTGTATGCGAGCGCAAGCGGCCCCTTTATGTGGAGCCGATCAATCCGTTGCACCGCCGCCGCATCGCCGAGCCGGTGGATGTGGGGGTGCGGGCCATCAATGGCCTGCTGACATGCGGCAAGGGCCAGCGTGTGGGCATCATGGCGGGCTCGGGGGTGGGCAAGTCGGTGCTGCTGGGCATGATGGCGCGGCATACCACCGCCGATGTGAACGTGATCGCCCTGATCGGTGAGCGGGGACGCGAGGTGGTGGAGTTCATTGAGCGCGAACTGGGCGAGGAGGGCCTGAAACGCTCGGTGCTCATAGTGGCCACGTCCGATCAGCCGCCCCTGATCCGCCTGCGGGCCGCCCATCTGGCGGCCTCCATCGCAGAGCACTTCCGCGATGAGGGGAACGATGTGCTGTTCATGATGGACTCGGTGACCCGTTTTGCCATGGCCATGAGGGAGATTGGTCTGGCCGCGGGCGAGCCCCCCACCACCAAGGGCTATCCGCCCTCGGTGTTCTCGGAGCTGCCCCGTCTGCTGGAGCGCGCCGGGCACTCCGACTCGGAAGGTTCGATCACGGGATTTTACACCGTGCTGGTGGAGGGCGATGATATGAACGACCCGGTGGCCGATGCGGTGCGGGCCATTGTGGACGGCCATGTGGCCCTGAGCCGCGAGCTGGCCTCCAAGGGCCAGTACCCGGCCATTGACGTTCTCCATTCCACCAGCCGCGTGATGTACGATGTCACCAACAAACAGCACCGCACCGATGCCCAGGCCTTTGTATCCACGCTGTCCACCTACATGGAGTCGGAGGACCTGATCAACATCGGCGCCTATGTAAGGGGCAGCAACCGCCGCATTGATTACGCCCTGGACAAGCACGACGCCATGATCGAATTCCTCAAGCAGCCCATTGAGGTTCCCGCCCGCATGGACCAGACCCAGTCCATTCTCCAGCAGCTTTTTTCGGATTTTAAGAGTTGAGACCCGCCGGGCGTGTTTTCGGCCCGGACAGCCTCAGGGCTGGAAGTGCAGGATGCGGGTGACCTTTTCCACCGACGATGGATTCAGCGCGAAATGCAGTTCCAGCAGGGTGTGATCCGGGGTGCAGTTCTTGACGCAGAACGCCGAGGCCGGCTCGCTGAAGATCACCGTGTCCACCTGCGTCACCAGTTCCAGAGCCGGTTTGACGGACTCCAGGCTGGCGCAGCCCACCAGCACCCCCTCGGGCACCCGGTCGTTTATCTCCTTGCCGATAACCTCCTCGGTGTTGGCATCGTGGCAGATGAATCCCAGCCGGGTATCCGCAGGCAGTTCGCGCAACAGGCGCCGGGTGGCCGGATGCAGCTCATAGGTCACCGGATGTACCCGGATGTTCTGACCCCCCACCAGATCCCGCACCTCATCGTAATGGAAGATGCTGGTCACCACATGCCGGAGGTGAACGGAGAGTTTGATCTTGCCTGTCCGCAGGTCGTCCAGCAAAATGCGCTGCACCGTCACTCCGAAGCTCTCGGTTAGTTCCCGCGCTATCTCCTGGGTCTGGTGGAAGGTGCATTCCACAAAGGCCACGTTGGGGTGGCGGGAGTCGAAGGCCGGGGCGCGCTGGCCGATCAGCCGGTGCAGGGTGATGGGGTTTATCCCCAGCTCGTTGGCCTGTGCGAACATCTGCTCGATCAGGTCGTCCACCTGGTTAAGCTCTTTGATGGAGTGGGCCTCGGAAAGCGATTCGCTTACGAACACCCCCTTGCCGGGGCGGGATGACAAAAGCCCGGAGGCCTGGAGCTCCAGGTACACCCGGTGCACCGTGTTGCGGTGCACTCCCAGCTTGGCGGTTAGCTCGCGGATGGAGGGCAGGGGCTGGCCCGGCTCGAACACTCCGCTCATGATGGCGTAGCGGATCTGCTCTTTCAGTTGCATGTGCAGCGGCACCGCGGACTGCTTGTTGATCAAAAAGTGCCCCAGCTTGCCGCCGGATTTTCTTTTCCGGCTCGCTGGTTCCTTACCTTCCCCCTGCCTGTCCCGGTGTATCGGTACAATCCTGTCGCTCATGGCGGGCCCTGTTCGTTCGGCTTTAAGTTGCGGGGTTGTGATTCCCGTATTTTGTCAGATGGTACAGATAACTTCCCCTTGCAGCCATTATAGGGCCGCCGCAGGCAAAAACAAAGCGGGGGGAAACAAGGGGAAACACACGGGAAAGGTTCTGGAGAGTGCAGACCCGCTGAGCCCGATGGCCGGGTGGAAGAACCCTTCTGGCGGGGAAATGCCGGGAGGGGGTGGGGGCGCTGTTTGCAGCGCCCCCGCCAAATGTGCCAATCAGACTTCGCCAGGGATGCCCCAGCAGGCATTGGGGCAGACGTCCTTGATCATGTAGGTGCCCTCCTCGGTGCCGTCAGAGGTCCAGGGTTCCATGCCGTTAACCGGATCGTAGGCGTTGAAGATCAGCCTGCCGTTGCGGATTCCCATCCAGAAGATAGAAGAATCTCCCAGCGGATCGGTGTTGATATCCTTGACCATGACGGTGCCGGCATCAGTGCCGTCGGAGCGCCACAGCTCAAAGCCGTTGGTGCCGTCGCTGGCCAGGAAGAACATCATGTTGCCCAGCACATGAAACTGATAATTAGTGGGCTCTCCCATGTGGAATCCGGGAAAGGGGTTGCCGTTGCCAGCGGGATTGATGTCCTTGACCATCACCGTGCCGGCAGGGGTGCCGTCGGTCTTCCACAGTTCGTATCCAGTTACGGCGTTGCTGGCCCTGAAGTACACCTCGCCATTGAGTTCGGTGAAGTAGAAGGGCATG
>JAOUPZ010000412.1 GCA_029879595.1 Deltaproteobacteria bacterium
ACTTTCATTATTCTTCTTTCAATGGAACTGGCCCTGATGTATCTCATCGCCTGGGTGGCCTTCAGGATAATGCGGAGCAACCTTTCGCGGTTGGGCCTGCTGATGACCGGAATCATCTGGCTGGGCTTGAGCCTGATCACCGAGGTCGGCTTCCCGTACTTCGTGCACGGCACACCCCCGGTCCAGCAGCCCGGCCTGATGGCCCTGCTCAACGGACTTTCCCAGGCCGACCCCAATCTGTATTTCAACCCCGGGCAGGGGCGCTACCGGGTGGTAACCATGGCCTGGTGCCTGATGCTGCCTCTGCTGGCGGGCAGCGGCCAGATTCAACCGCGGCAGGAAGCATATTCCCGGGAGGAACCGGAGGAGTCCGCCGCACTGGAGCAGGGGGAACAGGATGCCCCCCCGGCGCTGGCGCAGGATGGCGACAAGGGCGGGGAGCAGGAAAAATCCGATGGGGAGGAAAAACAGGAGGCCTGAGCCGCGTAGCGGAAAATGCGGATACTGGCTTCTTCCGCAGGAAGCCCAGCCAGCATATTAACCGCGATTATTAACCAGCACCAATATCGAACACCGGAAAAGGGAAGGGCCAAACATGAAAATCGGAGAAATCGCCGACCATCTGAACCTTGCGGTGGAGGGAGACCGCGACCTGGAGGTGAAGGGACTTAACGGGCTGGAGGAAGCCGGGCCGGAAGAACTGAGCTTTCTGGTGGATAAAAAGCACCTCAAGGCAGCCCTGGATTCAGCCGCCAGGGCCCTGGTGGCCCCACCGGCCCTGGAACTTCCCGGCAAAACCGTGATCCGCTCGGATAACCCCTACCTGAGCGTGGTCAAAATAACCCCGCTGCTGCACCCCCCACGCCGCCCCCCGCCGGGAGTGCATCCCAGCGCCGTGGTGGGCCAGGGGACCCAGGTGGCCCCCGACGCGGCCATCTGCCCCAACGTGGTGCTGGGCGACAATGTGAGAATCGGCGCCCGGAGCATCATCGGGCCCGGCTCGGTGATCGAGGATGGCGCGGTGATCGGCCAGGATTGCCTCCTGCACCCCAACGTCACCATCTGCTGGGGGTGTGTGGTGGGCGACCGGGTGATAATCCACGCCGGCACGGTCATCGGCTCGGATGGATACGGGTATCTGCAACTGGGAACCCACCAGGAGAAGATCCCCCACCTGGGCCGGGTGGTGCTGGAGGACGATGTGGAAATGGGGTCCAATAATTCAGTGGACCGGGGCACCTACGGCCAGACGGTGATCGGCCGGGGCACCAAGATCGACAACCTGGTGCATATCGCCCACAACGTCCGCATCGGCGAGCATTCCATCATCCTGGCCCAGGCCGGGTTCGCGGGCAGCACCCAGGTGGGCGAACGGTTCATCATCTCCGGGCAGGCCGGCGTGGTGGGCCACCTTTCCGTGCCGGAAAAGGTCACCGTGGGCCCCAAGTCCCTTTTGATCCGGCCGGGAAAAAGCGGAGACGTCTATTATGGCATTCCGGGGCGTCCCTACCGCGACTGGCAGCGCTCGGTGGCCCAGTTCAACACGCTGCCCAAGCTGGTTAAGCGGATGAACGACCTGCTGGGAAAGGAAGACCAGGGAACGGCCGACGAAAAGGAATAGCCGGCCGGCGGCGACCCGGGGCCAGAATGATCCTGGCCGGGCCTAATGCTGGGTGGAGTCGTAGGTGATCCAGCCCGCGCGGTTGTTCTTGTACTTTATCTGCACCCATTCCCCTTCCACGGCCACCACCTCGTAGGCATCGTTGCCGTAGGCCAGTCCCAGGGGGCGTGAAGCGGTCTGGGGCTTCTCATACACCTTGGCCCAGCTTTTCCTGATCTCCACCATCGCCCCCACTTCCACTTTCTGGGTCCCCGTGCTGGGCAGCCTCAGGGGGGTTGCTCCGGCCTTCGATTGCTCTTCGCGGGGAGATTCAGCCTTCCCCCCCGAACAGGAAGCGACTCCGATGGACACTGCCATCACAACCCATAGGATCCTGCTCCGGTATCCCTGTCTCTTTTTATTAACCATTGAACAATCCGCTGATTCGAAGTTTCGCATGGGCACGGTCTCCCTGGACTAAAAAGCCGCCGCATCCCTGCATCCGCCAGGCCCCTCCGGGGCCCTTATCCAGCCCACTCATATTCTACATACCAAGGGCAGATACCTTTTGTCCAAGGGGAAAACGAAAAAGGCTCCCCCGCCCCTGGCGGCGGAAAACCCGGCACCCCCTCATCAGGCGTCCAGGCAATGGATCATCCTGAAAATCTCCAGGTGCTCCGCCGGTGTGAACTCCTCCGCCCTGGAGTTACCCAGGCGCTCCTGCAGGCTTGCCCAGGCAGCCTCGCCCATCCGCTCCCGGTGCTCATTCAGCCCGCTGGCCATGCGCTTGCGGCGCCGGGTGAAGAGCATCTTCACATGCTCCATGAAGGCCGCCTCCTGCTCCGGCTTCAGGCTGGGGGCCCGGGGAGTGAGGCCCACCACCACCGAATCCACCCGGGGGGGAGGACGAAACGCCGACGGCGGAACGCGGCGGACAACCTCCAGCTCAAAGGCATGGCCCGCGGCGATGCTCAGGGCG
>JAOUPZ010000094.1 GCA_029879595.1 Deltaproteobacteria bacterium
TATTAAAATTCCCTGAAGAAGCAGTTTTTTTTATCTGGTTTCCCCGGTGCCCATTTGCAAACATAGTTTCACATATATTGAATTATGCCAGCCTGCTATTAATAACGTCAAACTCGCCTTTTTGTTTCCCCTGAACAATAAAAAAACCATCGGTTTATTTATTGTCCTCAGAGAAGGTTATTCTGGAATAAATTCGGTGGTTACTCCTTTCCGTGCAAGATCAAGCAGTCCCGCCACATCCAGAATCAGTCCCACCCTGCCGTCTCCCATGATGGTGCTGCCGGAAAAGCCCTGGGTGTTGAACACTCCTCCGCCCAGCCCCTTGATGACAGTCTGCTGCATTCCGATCAGTTCATCGACCAGCAGCCCGAACAGCCGGCTTTCATGCTCCACCACCACCACGAGTCCATCGTGAATCTTCTCCTTGGCGTTGGCGATATTGAACAGCTTGTACATCCGGTAAAGCGGCAGTTGCCGCTCGCGCAGGGAAATCATTTCCCCCCTGCCCACCACGGTATTAACCATTTCCGGAGCGGGGCGGGTGGATTCCACCACGGACAGGACCGGGATGATGAACCTTTCATCGCCGACCTTGACCAGCATCCCATCGATCAGGGCCATGGTGAGGGGTAGTGTGAGCCTGATGGTGGTTCCCTTGCCCGGGACGGAAGAAACACCCACCTGGCCCCGGAGTTCGCTGATGTTTCTGCGCACCACATCCATACCCACGCCGCGGCCTGAAACCTCGGTGACTTTCTGAGCGGTGGAAAACCCGGGCTCAAAGATGAGCTGGTATATCTCCTGCTCGCTCAACTCGGCGTCCTCCGCGATGATGTTCCTTTCGATGGCCTTGGCGAGAATCCTGTCCTTGTCCAGGCCCTTTCCGTCATCGCTGATTTCCACATGGATATTCCCGCCCTCGTGGAAGGCCCTGAGTCTCAGGGTTCCCGTTTCGTTCTTGCCGGCCTTGATCCTGTCCTCACGGGGCTCAATGCCATGATCCATGGAGTTTCTGATCATGTGCACCAGGGGGTCTGCGATCTGGTCCACATAGGCGCGGTCCAGTTCTGTCTCATCACCCGAGGTTGTGAAATTTATGGGCTTGCCGGACTTGCGGGAAAGGTCGCGGACCAGGCGGGCCATTTTCTGGAATGTTCCGGCAATGGGAACCATTCTGATGGTGGTTCCCATTTCCTGAAGCTTCCGGCTGACCTGTCGCAGGTTATAGAGTTTCTTGGTCAGCTGTTCATTCTGAATTTCCATCAGTGATTCATCCTGGCTGATCATCGCCTCGGCCAGGACCAGCTCTCCCACGGTATCAACCAGGGATTCCAGCCGTTCGTAGTCAACCCGGATAGTTTCCTTCAGTTCAACGGCTTTGCGGCCCCGTTTTTCTTCCTGTTGAATCTTCAGGGCCTCATGGACTTCACTGGCCGAGACTTTCTTTTTCTCTACCAGCGCTTCGCCCAGCAGCCTGCCAGTGCCCTCGCTTTCCACTTCCTGGATGGTCTGTTCCAGTTCCTTGTCGGAAATGGCTCCGGAATCAACCAGTATCTGTCCCAGGGATGCCGGGGTATCCGTCGGGCCCTGCGTGGCTCGCTGCATTTTGGGTTGAGGCTTGGAAATCACGCCGCGCTGGGCATCCTGAACCCTTTTGATGACGTCTTTCAGCTCGGGTTCGATTTTCACCTTGCCGTTTTCGGCCAGACCCTTGGCTACGTTGTTGATGAGCCTTGTCATCCAGTCCAGGGCCTCGAATGAAATATCGATCAGCCCTGCGCTGAGTTTGAGTTCATGGCGCCTGACCATATCCAGCAGGTTTTCCGTGTTATGGGCCAGGTCCGAGATGTCCTTGAGTGCCAGGAACCCCGCGACGCCTTTGATGGTGTGGAAGGCCCGGAAAACAGAGTTGATGGCCTCTTCATCATCCGGATTGTCCTCCAGCCCCAGCAACTGGGTGCTGGCCTGCTCAAGGTGCTCCTTGGATTCGGAGATAAAGTCCACCAGCAATGATTCTTCTGCGGTGATATCAAAAAAGCTCTCGGGAGCATCCTGTGCCCCGCTTTCTTCGGGTTCTGGCTCGGGCTCCGGCGCGGCTTCCACTATTGGTTCGGGCGCTGGTTCGGGCTCTGGTTCCGGTTCCGGCGCGGCTTCCACTATTGGCTCGGGTTCTGGCTCGGGCTCCGGCGCGGCTTCCACTATTGGTTCGGGCTCTGGTTCGGGCTCTGGTTCCGGTTCCGGCGCTGCTTCCACTATATGCTCTGGCTCGGGCTCTGGTTCCGGCGCGGCTTCCGGTTCCTCGAAAACCTCCCCTGCGGCCTGAGCCTCGTTTTCATGCTGGTGACGTTCCAGCAAGTCCATCACCCGGACCAACTCGGCCACGGTGCGCTGGGTTATGCCATCGGTGGTGGTGAGGTCTTCAAAGGCGCTGGTAAGCCAGTCCTTCACGGCAAACAGGCACTCCAGGTCGAACGGATAGCTGGCCTCCTCAAGATAACTCTCGGCGGCGTGGGCAAGTTGAGCCACCCGGGAAAGACCTAGAAAGCCGGAGTCTCCCTTTATGGTGTGCAGAGCCCTTTTAAGGCCGCCCATGGCGGCATCGTCCGAGGAATTCTCCAGCACCAGCAGGTATCCCTCGATTTCCTCCAGCCGGCTGCGTTGTTCTGATAAGTATTCGGCCAGCAGTTCCTTGTCGGCGGCAAAGGCCCCCTCGGCTCCCCGGGAGGAGCCATCGCTCGACTCTGCCAGATGCAGGTCGGCCGGGAAATCGCTGATCTCCGGGCCTCTTCCCTCTGCAAACGCCTCCTGCATGACCTTTACGCTGGTCGCCAGTACCTCTATCAGTCGGGGTTCGTCATCGGTGTCCCCCATTATCATCAGCTTGATATTTTCCGAAAGCGCACTGGTAGCCGGCTGAACGGCGCTGAATCCCTCTGCCTGTCCCATGGCCCCGATATTCCCCAGGTATGCCAGCACATCGGCCAGGGTGGCGATGTTTCCTGGTTTTACTTGATGCAAGGATTCCGCAAGACTTTCAACCTGACTCAATAATTCGTCGTTCATGACCAATGGCTTCTTTAATTAGTGGTTGTAAACTAAATCCGGGGAGTTGATGGGATGGGGCAGGAATTAAATTTCGAAATATTCATTCGCTGCCTTTTACCCAATTATTTCAGTTTCCGGTGCTCATCATCCCTTTCGGGCGCGTTATATGTTCTCGGGCTGTTTCTGCCGCTTTGTATATTGATTGTATATTATCTCGTTCAATATCATCGGACGTATCCGGTGCCAGCCGGCAGTGGCCCCTTGCTCAGACCGGGGTTTGGTTTCCTGCTTTTTTCAAATCCGTGCAGCGGGAGTATTTCCCGATATCCCATAAGGTGCTTTGTTTTCAACATTTTTGCAAGCGTTCCCAGGGTTTTCCGGTGATTGGGACCATGCTGTTCCCGGCGTTTTTTCAGACATTGCCTTCAACCTTGGCCCAAGTCATCAAAACTGCCTGCTGTTGCAAAAACCGACAGGCCTTCAGTGCCTGCCGGCGGTGTTCCTGGCTCAGGGCCATCTTCTGGGGTGCCGATTCCTCGGGCTCAACACCCAAGGGGCCGAGGCCTTTGAATCCGGGCCGTGAACACCAGGGCGTTCCCTGCCGGCACTCAGCATCCGATGTGCATGCATTGTTGTCGGATAATCATCCAAATCTTCCTGGAGACACCTTTTTTAAAACACCATTCCAAAATATGTAACGATTTTTCTGGAAAATTGTTCACATTTTTATTGTGGCCTCCCGGGACAGTCCGGTCTTTTTCTTCGCAGGGCAGTATTTCCGACAGAAGGGATGATGCGGGCAGGTTCGGAAAAGCCCCTGCGATCATGTTGGTCTGATGTTGGCGCTATGAATTCCGCTTCGGACAGGCTTTTGTTGGTGCCGCTTTAACCTGATTTTCAGAAGGTAAACACAGCATCCCGAGCCTGATTTGGTTGACAGGCGAAAGTCTTTTTGGTAATTGATAATACAAGTTCGTCTACTACGGCGGATCCCTTCTAAAGGGCAGGGTGAGTAAAAGGCAGGGCATCAAGAAACAATCGAAAGCAAGCACAGGCAGTTGTTAGGGCACAGGAACTCAAAGGCAGCGGTCGGGCGGTAAGCCCGCAACAGGTCAGCCCAAAGTTTTGGTCGCCTTATTGTTTTTTTTGGGAGGCAATAAGTTGTTGCTTTGGTCAGAAGTTCTCTGAATCACTTAATGGAGCAAGAGTCATGAGAAAGGTGAAAGGCATGAGTGGTCTTTTAAATATTATCAAGTTAACGGTGGCATCAATAATCATAATGACCCTTGCCGCCTGCGGAGGGGATGGAGGAGCCCCGGCCAGTGGGCCAGGCATTGCCGCTCCTGAGGCCATTATCACCTATTCTCCCGCCAGCCCTGTTGCCGGCGACACTGTGACTCTGGATGGCACGGGCAGCGTAGACCTGTCCGGTCTTACCCTGGAGTATGCCTGGACTCTTACCGCCCCGACCGGCAGCAGCGCCGCGCTGAACAACAGCGCCGCCGCGCAGCCCTGGTTTGTGGTGGACAAGGCCGGAGACTATGTGGTTGCCCTGGTTGTCTCCAATGGCAAGGTGGACAGCCCCCAGGTATCCACTACCATCACTGTGCAAAACACCGCTCCCGTGGCCGACATAGCCTACATTCCCGCCAACCCGGTGGAGGGCGATCTCATCGAACTGGACGGTTCGGGCAGCTCTGACGCCAATGGCGACCCCCTTACCTACTCATGGACGCTTTCCGTGCCGAACGGCAGCAGCTCGGCGCTTAACGACAGCACCTTGTCCAATCCTTCATTCACAGCGGATATCCCTGGCGTGTATGGGGTGAGCCTGGTTGTTTCCGATGGCACTGATTCCAGCACCGCAGCCTCGGCGACAATTACCGTGAACAGCGCCAATGCCGCTCCCACGGCCATCATCGGTTATGTGCCCACCACGCCGGTTGCCGGCGAGGCGGTTACCCTGGATGGCACCGGCAGCAGCGACCCGGAGGGAGACACGCTGTCCTACTCATGGGTCCTTTCGGCTCCGGCAGGAAGCGCCGCCACTTTGGGCGACAGCACGGCTGATACTACCTCCTTCACGGTGGACAAGGCCGGTGACTACACGGTGACGCTGACGGTAAGCGATGGCATCAACACCAGCGCCGAGACCAACCAGATCATCACGGTGGCCAACAGCATTCCTGTGGCGAATATTACATTCACCCCCTCCAGCCCCATAATAAACGACACCATTACGCTGGATGGAACGGGCAGCACGGACGCCAATGGCGACTCGCTGACATATGCCTGGACCCTGGTTCCCCCGCTGAGCAGCAGCGCGGTTCTGAGTGACAGTACGGCGGCCCAGCCCGCTTTTGATGCCGATCTGGCCGGTGAGTATACGGTGAACCTGGTGGTTTCCGATGGAACGGACTCCAGCACCACGGCCAGCGTGACCATCAATGTGGCGGCTACAGCCAACCAGGCCCCGGTGGCCAGCTTCAGCTACAGCCCGCCCTCTCCGACGACGGGTCAAACAGTGAACCTGGATGGATCAGGCAGCAGCGACCCTGAAGGGCAAACGCTCACCTACGCCTGGACGCTGACCCCGCCTGCGGGCAGCTCGGCGACCCTGAGCAGCACCACGGCCTCCAATCCCAGCTTTGTGGCCGATTTGGCCGGTGATTACTTGGTTTCCATGGTGGTTAGCGATGGCTCGCTGAGCGACACGGCCAGCGTGACTATTACAGCCGCCGCGCCCAACAATCCGCCCACGGCCAATATCTCCTACTTCCCCACCATTCCGGATTTGTGGGTGGATGTGGGCCTGGACGGCACTGGCAGCAGCGACCCTGAAGGGCAAACGCTCACCTACGCCTGGACGCTTACCGGCCCGGCAGGCAGTTCGGCGACCCTGAGCAGCACCACGGCCTCCCAGCCCAGCTTTGCACCCGATGTGGAGGGCAGCTATACGGTCACTCTGGAGGTGAGCGACGGCTCGCTGAGCGACACGGCCAGCGTGACCATCACGACCGCCACATCCAACAACTCGCCCACGGCCAATATCACCTACACTCCGGCCAACCCGGAGTTGGGGGTGGCGGTGAACCTGGACGGCACATTCAGCAACGACCCCGAAGGGGATACGCTCACCTACGCTTGGACGCTGACCCCGCCTGCGGGCAGTTCGGCTGCGCTGGATGACGCAGCCTCGCCCACGCCGGTATTCACTCCGGACGTGGAGGGCACCTACACGGTTGCCCTGGTGGTCAACGACGGCACAACGGACAGCTCCCAGGCCACAGTGGTCATTACCCTGAGCGCCCCGGTGGCTGACAACCAGACCTTCGGCGCAACGGATGTTCCGCTGGATATTCCCGATAATAACGTCTCGGGCATCTATTCCTATTTGAACGTCAGCGGGGCGGCCACCTCCATTACCGAGATTACCGTTGCCGTGGATATCACCCACACATGGGATGGCGATCTGACGCTCTACCTGATCTCGCCCCTGGGCACAATGGTCACTCTCAGCCAGGGACGTGGTTCTTCAGGAGACGACTATACCGGTACGGTGTTCTCCGATGCGGCGGCTACGCCCATTTCATCTGGAACACCTCCCTTCACGGGGACCTTCATCCCGGAGGAGCCCCTGTCCACCCTGAACGGACAGAGCGCCAATGGCACATGGGCCCTGTGGGTTGTTGATGATGCAACTGGTGACACAGGGACGATCACGAACTTCGCGCTGACCATCGCCGGCGACAAACAGGAGTTCGCCCCGATGGCCAGCATTACCGCCAACCCGCTGCAGCCCCTGCCGGGCGCCACGGTAACCCTGGACGGCAGCGGCAGTACCGATCTCAACGGTGATGCGCTCACCTACGCCTGGACGCTGGTCCCGCCCGCGGGCAGCAGCGCCGCCCTGAGCGACTCCACCGCCACCGCCCCCACCTTCACGGCGGATATTGAAGGCAACTACACGGTTAGCCTGGTGGCTAACGACGGCACACAAAACAGCGCGCCGGCCATTCAGGTCATTCAGGTCAGCAGCGTCAATACTCCCCCGGTGGCGGAGTTCACCTACACCCCGGAGATATTTGAGCTGGGCGTGCCCGTGTTACTGGACGGCAGCGCCAGCAGCGATGCCAACGGCGATACGCTGACCTACGCCTGGACGCTGGTTCCTCCGGCGGGCAGCGGTGCTTTCCTGGACGACAGCACGGCAGCGCAACCCACCTTCACGCCGGATATTCCGGGAGAATACACAGTGGAACTGGTGGTCTTCGACGGCACCGACTTCAGTGATCCGGTCAGTGTTCTTGTGGATATGCCTGCTCCGGACCTGACCGTGGAAATACTGGCGGTCACCTTCGATGGTGTTAATACTTCAGTTGATTTCATGATCACCAACAACGGGCCGGTTGATGTTCCCGGAGGATACAGCATCGGCGTCTGGATAGACCGGGCTACTCCGCCCGTATTGGGTGATATTCCTGATTTGGAGGACTGGATTTTCGCCACTACCAACGCAGGTTCATCCCTGTATGTGACATATACCTCCGATGCTTTTGCTTTGACCGCGGGCACGGCATACGCGTTGGTTGATTTATATGATGAGGTTATTGAACCCAATGAGACGGATAACCTTTCTCCGGCCTTTGTCTGGGATATGGGGAATATTGCACCTAAAGGAGTAATCTCCCATTCAACAATCCTCCCGGTGGTCGGGGACACTATCGCCCTGGATGGCACAGGCAGCTGGGACTTTGAAGGCTCTCCGCTCACCTATGCCTGGACGCTGACAATTCCTGCGGGCAGCAGCGCCGCTCTCAGTGACAGCACGGCGGCCCAGCCCACCTTTGTCGCAGACGTTGCAGGGTTGTACACCCTGGAACTGGTGGTCTCCGATGGCACCGATACCAGCACTCCGGTCTACCAGGACATCAGCTTGGTCGCGCTGCCTGGCTTGGTGCAGACAGCGGTGGATACCCCGCTGGATATCCCAGCTGGTGATTCAGGCGGGATAAATTCCTATATTGAGGTTACCGGCGCACCCACTTCCATCACCAACGTGGTGGCCCGGGTGGACATTACCCACACCTGGGATTCAGACCTCAGTATCTACCTGATCTCGCCCCAGGGCACCCAGGTGCTCCTCAGTTCAGGCAACGGAGGTTCTGCTAATAATTACACCGACACCATATTCTCGGATGCCGCGGTTACTTCCATCGAAGCCGGATCGGCTCCCTTTACCGGGGAATACCAGCCCCAGGAGCCGCTCAGCGTCCTGAATGGCGAGAACCCCAACGGAACCTGGCGCCTGTGGGTGGTGGATACCTGGTTGCAGGATACGGGTCAGATACTTGGCTTCCAGCTTGGCATTGAGTCCGCAGTCGCCAACCAGGCCCCGGTGGCCAGCGCCACCTTCACCCCGGCCTCCCCGGTGGTGAGCGATACGGTGACCCTGAGCGCCCTGGGCAGCACTGATCCGGACCTGGATTCCCTGAGCTATTCCTGGTCGCTTACCAAACCGGCGGGCAGCAGCGCCACCTTGAGTGACCCCTTGGCGGCGGAGCCCACCTTCACCATTGATGTGGTGGGCAACTACACCGCCACGGTGACCGTTAGCGACGGCTCGCTGACCGACACGGCCAGCGTGACCGTCTCCGTAGGCAACACCGCTCCCACGGCCAGCGCCACCGTCACCCCGGCCTTGCCGGTGGCGGGTGACCCGGTGACCGTGGACGCCTCTGGCAGTACTGACGGCGAGGGCGACACGCTGAGCTACTCCTGGTCGCTGACCAAGCCTGCGGGCAGCAGCGCCACGCTGAGCAGCGCCTCGGCCTCCGCACCCTCCTTCACGCCCGACAAGGCCGGTGACTACACGGCCACGGTGGTCGTGAGCGATGGCAGTCTGACAGATACAGCCAGCGTGACCTTCACCATTGCCAACGTGGCTCCGGTGGCCTCTTTCAGCTATCTCCCTGCCACTCCGACAGCCGGAGTGAGAGTGGACCTGTTTGGCATTGGAAGTTCGGACGTCAACGGCGACACGCTGAGCTATGCCTGGTCGCTGACCAAGCCTGCGGGCAGCGGTGCCGCCCTGAGCAGCGCTACAAACTCTATGCCCTTCTTCACTCCAGACAGAGCCGGTGACTATACCATCAGCCTGTTGGTGAGCGACGGCACACTGAGCGATACTGCCAGCGTGACCATAAACATCGCCAACGTAGCCCCGGTGGCCTCGTTCTACTATCTCCCGGCCTCGCCGGTCGCTGGTGAAACGGTGACCCTGTTCGGTGTTGATAGCATAGATATCAACGATGACCCGCTGAACTACACCTGGACGCTGACTGCGCCCGCGGGCAGTGCGGCATCTCTCATAAACCCCGATCTCTCTGTGTCCACCTTTGTGGTCGACAAGGCCGGTGACTATACCATCAGCCTGTTGGTAAGTGACGGTACGCTGAGTGACACCATCAGCCAGACCATCACCATCGCCAACGTGGCCCCGGTGGCCAGCGCGACCTTCAGCCCGGCCACGCCGGTGGCGGGTGAAGTTGTGACCTTGGATGCCTCCGGCAGCTCGGACATCAACGGCGACACGCTGACCTACTCCTGGTCGATGACCACGCCGGCGGGCAGTAATGCCGGGGTGAGCGGCGATGCGGAAGTAGCGCCCAACTTTGTGGCCGACAAGGCCGGTGATTATGTGGCCACGGTGGTCGTGAGCGACGGCACACTGACCAGCACGGCCAGCGTGACCATCAGCTTCGCCAACGTGGCC
>JAOUPZ010000413.1 GCA_029879595.1 Deltaproteobacteria bacterium
CCAGGATATTTGTCCCGGGGTCAAAATCATAGCCCCAGATGTTCTCCAGCATCCTGGTCCGGCTCATCACCTTGCCCTGGTTTCGCACCAGGTATTCCAGCACGGCAAATTCCTTGGGGCGCAGGTCCAGCCTGACGGACCCCCCATCGATTATCCAGGCGGAATGCTCCAGGGGGTTCATCTCAAGGTTACCACAGGAAAGGCTGACCATTCCCCGGGGGCGCCGCAGCAGCGCCCTGATCCGAGCCAGAAACTCCTCAAAGGAAAAAGGCTTGGTGAGGTAGTCGTCGGCTCCGCTTTCCAGCCCGGAAACCTTGTCCTTCACCCCGCTTTTGACCGTGAGCATCAAGACGGGAGTGGTATCACCGCCCCGCCTCAGGTTCCGGCAAAATGTGAATCCGTCCATGCCGGGAAGCATCACATCCACCACCATCACATCGAATCCGCCCAGCCCGGCCAGTTCCAGCCCCGCCTCGGCGTCCTCCGCATGTTCCACGGCAAATCCTTCCTCCTGCAGCCCCTTTTTGATAAAGCGGGCCACCCCTTGTTCGTCTTCAATAAGCAATATACGCATCAGACAAACTCCCTTGTTGTTTCAAAGCGTAAATCCGCCGCCCCCGTTTTTCAAGGAAGGGCGCAGGGCCCAGAGGCGAAACGCCCGGGCCCGCGGGAAGGATTGATTAATCGTCATCGTAAACACCTTTGGCGGCATCCCGGTGACAGACCTGGCAGTTGGCCAGGGTTTTTATCTTGAGGCGCTCCAGGGTGCGCGGTGTGATTTCCTCGTTGTGCTCACGTTTGATCCAGGGCACATCGGTTATCCGCAAAGGCTTTTCTCCGGCCAGGCTGCGCACGATCTTATAGGAGACCTTGGCGGTGGAGGACTCGGCGGAGTTGTCAATCAGATACAACCTCAACAGGGCCGTGGTTTCGGGGTCCAGCGTCGCATTGTCGCCGAAGTGGTCGCTCAATCCGGCCATGATTCTGTCCCATGAACCGGCAGGAAGCAGCCCCGGCTGGTAGGCAAAGTGGCAGGCTCCGCATTCCTTGGCGTAAAGCTCGTTGTCCACGGGCCTGACATCGGAGCGGCGGAACACGAACCAGTCGCCCTGCCCCGGCTTGTCGGTTTTCCGGTAGCCGGACCTTTCCCGGCGCTCGTGCTCGTCGTCGTCATCATCGGCCAGCAGAACCCCGCTCCCCAGGAAAATACTTGCCGCGCAGACCAAAAGCAGTGCGGGTACCATCAGTTTTCTGGTCCATTTAGTATTGTATTTCGTACTCATTGTTCGAACCTCTCTGAAAAAATATCTGTTATCACCCTATATTAACCCCCTGAAGGTCTTCCCCCCAAACCCTGTGTGCCTTTGTCAGACACCGACAGACAGGAGAAAGGCCAGGAAATCTCCCTTTTCCTGGGCTGTGCATTCCCGTTCCAGCACCTGGGTACAGTTCCGGTAAAACCATTTTTCCATGTTCCGGCGATCTGTCAGGGCCTCCGGGTTGGCCGCCGGAGCCAGGGGCTTGATCGGCTTGTTGGCCTTGCTCATGCCGCTTTTTCGCGGATCTTCCGTATGGCAGCTGGCGCAGGAGATCATTTCGTTCTCCTTTTTGTTCATGCGCCTGGTTTTGAAAAACTCCTGGCCCTGGACCGCATTGAAGCCCTTGAATCCCGGATTTTCATTTGCCATCTGGGTTTCCAGCTTCTTCAGCATTTCCTTTACCGCCGCCGGGGCTTCCCCTGCAAAAGCCGGCACAAGACCCGCCGTCAGGGATACCACGAACAGACCGACCAGCATGGCTGTCCAGGCCAGGACTCCCCGGCCCGGGATTTTTCTGCCGTTCTTCAAATTGCCGTTTTTCAAGTTGCCGTCATTCATATTTGTTCCGTTCATGAAAATCTCATCTCCTGGTTTGGCTCCGGTTTTCGAACGGCTGTCCGAAGTTTTGCCGGAGTCCTTGTTTCAGTTGCCCCTGCCTCCCACCCTGACGGGCGTGAGGGAGGATATTGCCTGTTTCAATTGCCGGTTTATGCTCTTTTACTCTCCCGGCTCACTTTTCCTCATCTCCGGAAGGGGTAGAGGATATGGGTGTCCTCAAACGACCCCCGCTCAGCAAAGGCATGACAGCGGTCACATTCTATCCGGCCCTTGGCCGGGTAGGTGGTGAATTCCTTCTCACCCAGGTCATGGTGTTTCTCCTTCCAGTACCAGGTTTCGGTCACCCGCTGGGGAGCCTGGGATTGATCCAGCGTGACCCGCAGCCAGGCCGCCAGTTCCCCCGGCGCTGTATCGGCGCTTGTTTTACGGACAAAGTCCTTCATTTCCAGCACTGTTTCCGGGTCCAGCCAGACGTTCTGTTTAAAGTGACTTTCCAGCCGGTCCAGCATCACCTCCCAGGAGCGGGTTGGCAGTACGCTGGGATGATAGGCGTGGTGGCACGGGCTGCATTCCTGTGTCCAGACCGCCGGAATTTCCTGCGCTCCTTGCCCGGAGCCTGTCTGGGCGATTATCCACCCCCTCCCAAAAGGAAGCTGAAAGTCCATCAGGGAGGAATTGTG
>JAOUPZ010000414.1 GCA_029879595.1 Deltaproteobacteria bacterium
ATAAAGGGGACCATCAAGTCTGAATATCGTTATTATCACATCGGGTTATTATAATTTTGGGCAATCAGCAACCCGGGACGGGCACAAGTTTCTATGCTTTAAAGCATGATACAGCTCCGGGTTATGCAGTAATAAAGCTCCCACACCGCCAAGCAGCGGTTGGGGACTTTTTGAATGTGCATTAATTTGCGGCATGAGAAGGGTGAATGTTGGAGCAGTTTAATTTGCGCCCTGGCGCAAATTCAACCAGACGCCATATTCAACAAATGTCTATACCGCATTTATCACCAAGGAGGAGCAGGGAGATATCCATCACCTGCGCTTAACATAAAAACCGGGAACCCGGCTGGGGGACCATACTTTATCCTGCAGTAGATAATTCGAGGAAGAAAAATGAAGTTACGGACCAAACTGATTGTTTACCTTCTCTTAATCGGTATCATCCCCGCTGCGGGAATTGGACTGACGGCGCTGAATAACGCCAGCAAGGCCCTGGAGGCGGAAGCCTGGAACAAGCTGACCCTGGCCCGTTCCATGAAAACCTATCAGATCGAACAACACTTCGTGGGCCTGGAAAACCTGCTTACGGACGTGCAGGTTAACCTGCGTTTTACCGCCGGCATTCCTGATTTCGCCGCCGCTTTTCCCAATGGGCTGGAAAGCGAGGACTACAAGGCCGTGATGGAACAAAGGCACAATGGATTGAAGTCATTTACCGATGCCAATAACTTCTATGATCTGTTCCTGATTGATACCAGAGGCAATGTGGTATACACGATGGCCCGTGAATCGGATCTGGGAGCTAACCTTCTCACTGGCCCCTTGAAAGATTCCGGCCTGGCAAAATGCTTCAAGCATTCGGTGGAAAACAAAAAAACACATATCCAGGACTTTGAGTTTTACGCACCCTCCAATGAGCCCGCCGCATTTGCCAGCACGCCGATCCACAACAAGTCCGGTGAATTGCTCGGAGTGGCAGCCTTTCAGGTTTCACTAAAAGAGATCAACAAGATCATGCAGCTACGCGAAGGCATGGGGGACACGGGGGAAACATATCTGGTGGGACAGGACAAGCTGATGCGCTCGGATTCCTTTCTTGATCCGGAAAACCACACCGTGCAGGCCTCCTTCAAAAACCCTCAAAAAGGCAGCGTGAATACTGTTGCCGCCACAGCGGCACTGGCGGGCAAAACAGGCGCGGATATTATAATAGATTACAACGGAAACCCGGTCCTGAGTGCATACAACCCCATAAAAGTAGGCGTCAACAGGTGGGCGCTGCTGGCTGAAATTGACGAGGCAGAGGCCTTCGGCCCCATTAAAACCCTCAATATGCTGATGCTCAGCATCGGTGCCGGGACAATAGTGGTGCTGCTCATCCTGATTCCAATCCTCACCAAGGATGTCACCAAAACCGTCATCAGACCCCTGCTTAGCGTTATCGAAGGACTGACCAACGCCTCCGACCAGGTCACCTCAGCCTCGGCCCAGGTAGCCTCCTCCAGCCAGTCGCTTTCCGCCGGGGCATCGCAACAGGCAGCCAGCCTGGAGGAAACATCCTCCACGCTGGAGGAAATCTCCAGCATGACCCGCAAGAATGTTGAAAACACGAATCAGGCCGGAGGACTTTCCAAGGAAGCCCTGGAGTCGGTAGGCAAAGGCAGCACCTCCATGGGCAGAATGGTTTCGGCCATCCGGGATATCAAGAACTCCTCCGATGAGACCTACAAGATCATCAAAACCATTGACGAGATTGCCTTCCAGACCAACCTGCTGGCCCTGAACGCGGCCGTTGAGGCGGCCCGGGCTGGCGATGCCGGACGCGGGTTTGCGGTGGTGGCCGAAGAGGTCAGAAACCTGGCCATGCGCAGCGCGGAAGCCGCCAAGAACACCAACGCCCTCATTGAAACCTCACAGGAGCGGGCTGATATCGGGGTTGCGGTTACCGAGGAGGTGGAAGGTATCCTCAAAGAAATCCGAGAAAAGACCGAGGTTCTCACCGGCGTGGTCAACGATATCGCCTCGGCCAGCCGGGAGCAGTCCCGCGGCATTGAGCAGGTAAACTCGGCCATGGCCCAGATGGACAGCGTAACCCAGGGAAATGCCGCCAATGCCGAGGAGACGGCGGCCTCCTCCGAGGAGCTTTCATCCCAGGCCCAGCAGCTGATGAGCTTTGTGAAGGTGCTGGTTGACTTCACCGGTTCCGGAGGAAACTCCAGCATCGGCGCCTCAAGCAACATAGATGCCGGCGACCATGCTCACTCCATAGAAGACGAGGAACCCAAAAGGCTGGGTGCGTAATAATTAATTGCCTGAGATAGCCCGGGGCTTTCAGCCTGAAGCGGCAACATCAGGCGGGGTTTTGATCCGGTCAACTGTTTAGCTGCCCGGTCCAATCTTCCCAGACAGTACGGTTTGCGCCCCCGTGGGGATACTTCCCTGCGGGGGCTTTGTTCACCCCCCTCTTCAACCCCCCTCGGCTGCGCCGGGTTCCCCAACGTGAGCAGTGCCTGCCGATGCGAACCAGCAGCACTGAGCAGCGCCTGCCGATGCGAA
>JAOUPZ010000415.1 GCA_029879595.1 Deltaproteobacteria bacterium
CAGGTGCATCCTCCCCCTCCGTATCCAGCACCCGCCGGGGCACACCCTCGCCCAGCAGGGAGAGCCTGTGCCTCCCTCCGCCGATAAGCTCCTCCAGCCGCCCCTGAATCCGCAGGTCGTAGGCGGCCGTCAGACCGTTCAGATAACCCCGGTGGCGATACATGCAGGCCAGGGTTTCCCCGTCGTCATCCAACCCTTGCAGCAGCCGGTTCATCCAGGGCAAGGTGAGGTTCGGCATGTCCACCGGAACCACCAGCACCCGCCGCGCCCGGCCCGCCAGGGCCCGAAAGCCTTCCGCCAGCCCCCACAGCGGCCCCTGCCAGGGCTCGCCGTCGGTAGCCATCAGCAGCCCCGGGGGCAGGCGCAGTCCCTCGGGCAGGCGCTGTCCCGGAGCCAGTGAGAGCACCAGCGGGCCGGCCAGTGAACCGATGCGCTCCATTGTCCGCTCCAGCAGCGTGCCGCCGGGAAACCTCAGCAGAGCCTTGTCCGCGCCCATGCGGCTGGAGCGCCCTCCCGCCAGCACCAGGCCCGCCGTTTCCGCCAGGTGAGCATCCCCCGAAGCCGCCCGTGTTTCGTTCATTCCCGCCGTCATTTAACTCCATGGTGGTTCTACCGTCTTGGCCCGAATTTCCGGCTCCGCCGGAAACTTCCCCCGGGATGAAACTCATGATAGCACAGTTCCCGCTGCCCCTGGATGACCCGCCTGCGGGAGGTTAGCGAAAGCTCTCCCCGGTGTCCGTCCCCAGGGCCAGCACGGCGTGAAACTCCTCCTCCGTGAGCGGCTGGATGGACAGACGCATGCCCCGGCGCAGCAGGAGCATATTCTTCAACTCGGGCCGGGAGCGCAACCGGGCCAGCGGCACCAGCCTGGGAAACCGGGACTCGAAGCGCAGATCCACCATGACCCAGACCGGATTTTCCGGCGTGCTGCGGCGGTCAAAATACGGGCTTTCCGCGTCCCAGGCGCTGTTGTCCGGATAGGCCTCGCGGACCACCGCGGCGGTGCCCGCCACCCCCGGCGGTGCGGCGTTGCTGTGATAGAACAGCACCCGGTCGCCGGACTTCATGTCGTCGCGCATGAAGTTGCGGGCCTGGTAGTTACGCACCCCGTCCCAGCAGGCGGTGCCGTTCTCGGCATCACGGAGATCCTCGATGGAGAACTCTCCCGGCTCGCTTTTCATCAGCCAATAACGCATTTTTTCCGGCCTTCTGTCTGTTCCGGCGCCTTTGCACACGGGAACCCGTGCCAATTGCACGGGAAACCGTGACAATGAAAATTCTTTCCGGTATTAAAATCCATGTCCAGTTTGAATTCCCTTGTCGCCCCCCCCCAGAGCCCTTCCCGGGGGAGGCAATAACCACTCTACCAGTTGAGACATCACCATGATAATCCATTTCCTGAAAACAGCCCCGGCGGCATTGAGTCTGCTGGCACTGTTTTTCTGGGCGGGCTGTGCTCCCGAGGACCCTCCTCCCGAAAAAAAAGCAGACCCCAATCCCGTGACCTCCTTTGTGGCCACCCCCTATGACGCCCGGGTGGTGCTCGGTTGGACCAACCCCACGGATGCTGGCTTTGCCGGGGTATTGATCATGCGCCGCAGCGATGGCACCTATCCCGCTTCCACGCAGGATGGCACCCTGGTATATGACGGAAGCAGTCAGACCTACCAGGACACCACCGTTACCAATGACACAACCTATCATTACGCGGCCTTTGCCTATTACGATTCCTCCGTGTATTCAGCAGCGGCCCAGGCCAGCGCCACTCCCTCGGCCGGGCTGGTCTATTCGCCGGGCAACCTGAAAATCACCGAGGTGGGCAGCGCCTACTATTCCAACTCTTCCAACTGGATCGAGATATACAACGCTTCGGCCGAGCCGGCCCAGTTGGCCAGCTATTCCCTGCGCACCCTGTGGGGCTGGTGGGACGGCTACACCTTCGATTCGGCGGAAGCCGCCATCGCCCTGCCGACGGCCACGGTCCCCGCCGGCGGATACATGCTGGTGCGGGGCGCTCCGCCGGACACGCCCACCCAGAACACGGCCCAGGTGGTGTACGTCAGCGACGGCCAGGGCCGGGTTCCCTACTGGGATTCCGATGGTTATGCGGAACTGATCCTGGATGGCGCCACGGCGGACTTCGTGCGCTTCGGCAGTTCCGGCAGTGCTCCCACCACCGCCTCGGCCTGGGGAGCCGGAGCCGCCCCGGCCCTGCCCAACCATGACCTGTCCTACGGGTACAGCATCGCCCGTGACGGCTCCAACACAGACTCCGATGTGGCCGGGGACTGGTACTCGCGGGACTTCGCCACGCCGGGCGGACCCAACGACGTGACCTGCCTGCTGGACGAGGATCAGGACGGCATCCCGGACTGCTCGGAGGAACCCGGCTCCACCTTCGCCGGGCTGCCTCTTTATGACTGGGGAGCCCGCACCGGCCAGCGGGATGTGTTTATTCATCTAAACTACATGCAGTCCACCGACGAGGGGCTGATTCCCCGCCGGGAGTCCCTGGCAAAGATCAACTCGGCATTCGCGTCCCGGGGGATT
>JAOUPZ010000095.1 GCA_029879595.1 Deltaproteobacteria bacterium
GACCGCGAGAACGAGGGCGACCTGGTCTGCGCCGCCGAAAAGGTCACCCCGGAAATCATCACCTTCATGGCCAAGCAGGGCGGAGGGCTGGTCTGTCTGGCCATGGACCCCGCCATTGTGGACCGCCTGGAACTGCCCCTGATGGTGGAAAACAACACCAGCACCTTCGGCACAAACTTCACGGTAAGCATTGAAGCCCGCCACGGCATCACCACCGGCATTTCCGCCGCCGACCGCGCCCTCACCATCCTCACCGCAGTGAACCCGGATTCCAAAGCCCATGACCTGCGCTCTCCCGGACACATCTTCCCCCTCAGGGGACGCCGGGGAGGGGTGCTGGTGCGGGCCGGGCAGACCGAGGGCTCCATAGACCTTTCCCGGCTGGCAGGGCTTTCCCCCGCAGGGGTGATCTGCGAGATCATGGACGAGGACGGCACCATGGCCCGCTATGCACGGCTGCGCCAGTTCGCCGACCAGCACGGACTCAAATACATCACCATCTCGGACCTGATCGCCTACCGGAAAAAGCGTGAAACCATGGTCCGGCGCATGGCCGAAGCCAAGCTGCCCACCGCCGTGGGCAAGGACTTCCGGGTGATCGGCTTCCAGAACATTCACTCGGACGATGACTACATCGCCCTGGTGATGGGCCAGTGGGAAAAAGACGAACCGGTGCTGGTGCGGGTGCATTCCCAGTGCCTCACCGGAGATGTATTCGGTTCGCTGCGCTGCGACTGCGGCCTGCAGCTGGAAACCGCCATGAGGATCGTGGCCGAGGCCGGCAAGGGGGTGATCCTCTACCTGCCCCAGGAGGGCCGCGGCATCGGGATAATCAACAAGATCAAGGCCTATGACCTGCAGGATCATGGAGCCGACACCGTGGAGGCAAACCACAAGCTGGGGTTCAAGGAAGACCTGCGGGACTACGGCATCGGGGCGCAGATTCTTCACAACCTGGGGGTGCGGAAAATGCGCCTGATCACCAACAACCCCCGCAAGATCGTGGGCCTGGAAGGACACGAACTGACAGTGGTGGACCGGGTGCCCCTGCAAACCCCCGCCTCAAAGGAAAACAAGGGCTACCTGCTCACCAAGAAGGAAAAACTGGGGCATCTGCTGAACCTGGAACACTAATGGCGGAACGGAACCAAGCATGAACGATAAGGAAGGACGCCCGGAGGCCGCGGGCCAAAAAGTGGCCGTGATTGTATCCCGATTCAACCAGAACATCACCGACCGGCTTTTGCAGGGGGCCCGGGAAGCCTTTGCCCGCTCTGGCGGAGCCGAGGAGGACCTGACGGTGGTGAAGGTGCCGGGCGCATACGAACTGCCCCTGGCGGCCCGCAAGCTGGCCGGCGGGCAGTACGATGGCATTGTGGCCCTGGGCGCCGTGGTGCGGGGAGAAACGCCCCATTTCGACTATGTGTGCTCGGCGGCCTCCGAGGGGCTGCTGCGGGTCATGCTGGACACGGGCGTTCCCGTGGGATTCGGGGTCATCACCACCGATACCATCGCCCAGGCCATGGACCGCGCAGGCGGCAAGGCCGGCAACAAGGGGGCCGAAACGATGCTCACCGTGCTGGAGATGGCGAGCCTTCTCAGGCAGCTCTAGCCTCCGGCGGCTGGATGCAGCGGAAACCCGCCCAGCCATGGCTGCAAACATTTTACCCCGTGGATTGAAAAACGGCCCGCAACCCCTTAAGGTGACGGGAATAATCGGGCCGGGTTATTTGCCCGGCTGAAGTGGGAGTATTCTGTCCAGGGCAGGAAAAACACATGAACATGATCTCAGGCTTGATGAACTCAAACCGGCAAGGCAGGCTCCCCGCCTGGATTGCCCTGCCGGCTCTGCTCGCCGCACTGCTTTTGGGGGGGTGCATCTCCTTTGAGGGCGGTCCCAAGCCCGAGTTCCGCGAAGTGCTGCTCCAGGGCAGCGGCAACGACAAGTTCCTGCTGATTGATATCGACGGCCCCATAACCAACAACCCCATGCTGATCCCCAACGTGGGCGTGCTGCCGGGAATGACCGCCCGGGTGCGGCAGGAGCTGGAGCTGGCCTACGACGACAGCAACATCCGGGGAATCCTGCTGCGGATCAACTCGCCGGGAGGAACCCTCACCGACAGCGACATAATCTACCACTCGCTGATGGAGTTCAAGCGCACCAAGAAGGTGAAGATCATCGCTTCCATGGGAGACATCGCGGCCTCCGGCGCGGTGTATATCGCCATGGCCGCCGATGAGATATACGCCCATCCCACCACCATCACCGGCAGCATCGGTGTGATCCTGCCCCACATGGAGTTCTCCGGCCTGATGGAGAAGCTGGGCATCAAAAGCGATCCGGTGACAACCGGCCCTTACAAGGACATCGGTTCGGAGTTCCGGCCGCCCACCAAGGAGGAGCGCCGGCTGATCCAGGAGATGATCGACTCCCAGTTTCAGCATTTCCTGACGGTGGTGAAAAAGGGACGGCCCCGGATGTCGGGCCAGGAGGTGGAAAAAATGGCCGACGGCAGGATCATCACGGCCCAGGAGGCCCAGAAGCGGGGGCTTATCGATCAGGTGGGCTATCTGGACAACGCCTACAAAAGGCTCACCGATCTGGCGGGCTTCCCGGAGGCCAGTCTGGTGCGCTACGCCAACTCCTGGATGACCGGAAGCAACATCTACTCCAACACCTTCCCCATCGAGTTCTTCGAGTTCTAGGCTTTATCTGAAAAGCCCACCATATCGGTGTCTCTCAGCTCCCCCCCCCGTTCAAAATATAACCGGGGGTTTGGGGGCAGCGCCCCCATGTATCATTGGTTTGGGGGCAGCGCCCCCACGTATCATTTCCGCTTTCAGACACAACCAGGCAGGCGTTGCCTCCACTGAGTATGATCAACTCGGGCCAGTGGTCCGGCTCTATGACCCGGGGCGCCTGTCCGGCAGCACGCACAGCATCTCGAACAACAGGTTGGCCGCCAGCAGCGCGGTGTTGCCCAGCGGGTCATAGGGAGGGGAAACCTCCACCAGATCGCAACCCACCAGATCCAGCCCCTGACAACCCCGGATGATCTCCAGGCCCTGGGCCGAGGTCAGCCCTCCCGGTTCCGGGGTTCCCGTGCCGGGGGCGCAGGAGGGATCCAGCCCGTCAATATCATATGTCAGATACACCGGGCCGGGGCCCAGGGCCTGGCGCACCTGGTTCATCAGCGGCGCCAGGGAGATGTGCCAGCACTGCTCGGCCTGGACTACCGTGAACCCCTGGTCGCGGCCCCAGTCCAGGTCGCCGGGCGAGTACCCGGTGCCACGCAGCCCTATCTGCACCACCCGCGACGGTGTCACCAGCCCCTCCTCCACAGCCCGCCGGATGTGGGTGCCATGGGTCACGGTCTCGCCCATCATGGCATCGTTGCAATCCGCATGGGCATCAACATGAACCAGCCCCAGGGAGCCGTATTGCCGGTGGAGTGCTCTCAGTATGGGCAGGGTGATCGTGTGGTCGCCGCCCAGGGCCAGAGGCCGGCAGCCCTCCCGCGCCAGGGCGGAAAAAAACTCCTCGATGGCCGCCAGAGACTTGCCGGGATTATAGGGATTGAGGGGCACATCGCCCAAATCGGCGACACGCAGCCTGTCAAAGGGTGCCGCCCCCGTGCCCAGATTGCAGGGCCGCAACAGGGCCGATTCCGCCCGGATCTGCCTGGGGCCGAAGCGCGTCCCCGCCCGATTGGAGGTCCCCAGATCGAACGGAACCCCCACAAAGGCCGCGTCCAGCCCCCGGGGGCCGGAAGCCGAAGCAAGGCGCATCATGGTGGACGGCCCTGCGAACCGGGGCATGATATTTCCGCTCAGGGGCTGGTTGAATTCATCTGCCATGTCTGCCTCCTCATGGGTTGGCGGTGCTGATATGGCTCCCTGGCCCGGCCGGGGGGCACCGCCAAGGGGCCTTTCCGCCAGAATATAGTAAAATACCGGTGGAGAAAATCAGCCCCTCGCCACCCCCGGGCATAGCCACACAGGGTTGACATCATTAGCCGATGGGGGAAAATGATATTTCAGCCCGGTTGTTTCGCAGAAACACTCCGGCAGATACCCGGGTCGACGGCAGGGCACAAGCAATTTTTTTGACTACTGCATCTCTGAACAAAAGCGGCGAAAAATGAAAAACTGGGTGATCGGCAACTGGAAAATGAACGGCTCCTGGGATATGGTCGCCGGATATGTGCCCAACCTGCTGGACGGCCTGCTGGAACTCCCCGGCTGGGAGACCAGGGTCAGGGTGGGGCTCTGCCCGCCGGCGGTCTACCTGGACACCATGGTGCGACACCTGTCCGGATATGCAGTGCAGGTGGGGGCGCAGAACGTATACGAAAAACCCAACGGTGCCTACACCGGTGAGGTATCGGCAGAGATGCTGGCGGAAACTGGAGTCAAGTTCTGCCTGGTGGGTCATTCGGAGCGCAGGCAGTACTTCGGCGAAGCCGAGCAACAAACCAGCGCCAAGGTGCGGGCCCTGCTTGAGGCGGACCTCACGCCGGTGCTGTGCGTGGGGGAAACACTGGATATGCGCGAGGCCAACCGCCACCAGGAGGTGGTGCGCGGGCAGTTGCAGGGCGGAATCGCCGGACTGGACGCCGGGCAGTTGTCGGGCCTTTTGATCGCCTACGAGCCGGTCTGGGCCATCGGCACGGGAGTGAACGCCACCCCGGAGCAGGCCAATGACATGCACGCCTTCATCCGCTCCACCCTGGCCGAAATCATGGGAGCCGATGAAGCGCAAGGCGTTCCCATACTATACGGCGGGAGCGTCAAGGGCGAAAACGCGGGCGAACTGATGGGACAAAAGGAGATCAACGGGGTGCTGGTGGGAGGGGCCAGTCTTGACCCCGACGGATTGATCGCTATAATTTCCAGGTCGATCTAAGGCCAGTCCAGGATACCCCGGGGGCCAGCCTGTGAACCGTTCCCGAACCAGTTCACGAAATCGATTGCGGTACCGTTCAAAGGGCGGGATATATGAACGGGCAACCCGGCGGGTGGGAATAACGGGACAGCATTAATCAGATTAACTATCAGGTTATTGGCAGATACTTTCGATATTGAGTATCGGAAGGAGAGTTTTTTCGGAAACACAGGAACCGGCCCCCGCCCGAACACGGCGGGCCGACGGAGCGTCCGGGCTATACCCGGCGGCAAACATTTTCCAAGGAAAATATGTTCACGGCATTGATAGCATTGCATGTAATAACGGCCATAACCCTGGTGCTGATCGTTTTGCTCCAGTCGGGCAAGGGCGCCGAACTCGGCGCGGCGTTCGGCGGCATGGGCCAGGCCACCAGCGGCCCGGGGCAATCCACCTTTATCACCAAGTTCACCACCGGCCTCGCCGTGGTGTTCATGATCACATCCATGACCCTGGCCTTTCTTTCCAGCGACCGGCCCGATGAATCGATCCTGACGGCCCCCGCGCCTGCGGCGGCGGCTACCGCACCTGCGGCGGATGCAGCGCCTGCGGCAGGTACAGCGCCTGCGGCGGATGCAGCGCCTGCGGCAGGTACAGCGCCTGCGGCGGATGCAGCGCCTGCGGCCCAACCGGCCGAGGCGGCTGCGACGCCTTCACAGGATGCCCCGCCCCCGGCGGAAAACGCGCTGAAGCAATCCGACGCCCCCTCCCAACCCGCCCAGTAAACTCTGGGCAGTGGCCGGGGAAGGGTCGCCAGCCATGACCCGCCAAGCCTGGCGGACGGCTTGCTCCCCCGGAACAGGCCCAGGCTACTGGCGCTTGTCACTTGGCGCTTGTCACTTGGCGCTTGTCGCCCGGCGCCCGGCACACATCAGACCGGCAGGCTGATATGCAGAAGTCCACCCACCCACTCGTTCCGCTCCGAACCGGCGGCCCCGGGCACTCCCCCGGCGGGCTGGGCTACCTTCAGCAACTGGCCGACATACTGATAGCACAGGGAGTGTTCTATCTTTCCGCCACCATCAAGCTGGGCGGAGAGTTCCCCGATACATACCTGACCCTGGCCGGCGTGATGGCCCTTTCCATGATGGCCGTGTACCAGTGGAGCGGTGTGTACCACGCCCTGCGGCTTTCCAGCCTGTGGCTGGAGGCCCGGGGACTGTTCAAGGCCTGGGTGTACATGACTCTGGCACTCTTCGCCCTGGGCTTCGCCACCAAGACCGGACACCTGTATTCCAGAGAGGCCCTGTTCTGGTGGGTGGTGTTTGGCTTCCTGGGCCAGTTTTTGTTCCACGGGCTGTTCCGGGTGCTGCTGCGCAGGCTGCGCCGCCGGGGATACAACGTCAAGCGCACCCTGCTGGTGGGGAGCGGGGCAGGAGCCCGCCAGTTCCTCAACACCCTGGAACGCAACCCCTGGCTGGGACACCAGATTCTGGGCTATGTTTGCGACCAGGAGTGGAAAGACGATGAGCCCGCAGAAGGCGCCCCCGGCAAAGACTCTCCGGAGAAGGCTCCCGAACCCCGCCACCTGGGGGGCCTGGGCAGGCTGCGGGAAGTTATCGAAAACAACCGGGTGGAGATGGTGTACATAACCTTCCCCATGGAGCAGTCCCGGCTGCTGGAAAAGACCGTCAACAGCCTGGTGCCCCTGCCGGTCTCGGTGCACTGGGTGCCGGACATAACCTCATTGCATATCCTGGGGCACAGCGTGCGGGAGATTGAGGGCCAGCCGGTGTTCAGCATCTCCGATGTGCCCATCTACGGCTTGCAGCGCCTGGGCAAATGGCTGCTGGACAAGCTGTTCTCACTGACGGTGCTGATCCTGCTCAGCCCCCTGCTGCTATTGATCGCCCTGGCCATCAAGCTGAGCTCCCCCGGCCCGGTGCTGTTCCGGCAGGCCCGCACGGGGCTGAACGGGAAGCCCTTCAACGTCTTCAAGTTCCGCACCATGGTGCTGCACGCCGAGTCATCCGGCCAGGTCACTCAGGCCCGCCGGGAAGACCCCCGGCTGACCTCCATAGGGGGCTTCCTGCGCTCCACCAGCCTGGATGAACTGCCCCAGTTCTTCAATGTTCTCCTGGGGCACATGAGCATAGTGGGGCCGCGTCCTCATGCCCTGGAGCATGACGACTACTACCAGCGCCAGATCGGAAACTACATGCTGCGTCACCGCATCAAGCCCGGCATTACCGGCTGGGCCCAGGTCAGCGGATACCGGGGGGAAACAGAGCAGCTTGAAAAGATGGCCAGCCGGGTAAAGCACGACCTGTATTATATCAACAACTGGACCCTGGGCTTCGATATAGTGATCATCCTCATGACGGCCTGGGTCGTACTGACCGGCCGCAATGCCTACTGACTTCTGCCGTGCCCCGCAGGCAGGTCGCGGAAAAGCGCCGCTTTTGCTGTTGCTAAGGAAATCAATTCCATATTACAAATAGACATTGTCCACAGCCACGCGGTCTGAAGCGGCTGGCCGGACAGGATTTGCCGGAATACTCCCCGCCGGGAGTGGAACGGCCTTAAAAGGAGCGCGGGACATGAGGGGAAAAGCCGTTTTGGCCCGGATGATTTTACTGGTGTTGCTGGCCCAATTGGCGGCCCTGCCCGCGCTGGGCGTTTTCCCGGATCGCCGCAAGGATCAGTTCCCCACCGAGTTCGCCTACCTGATTATTCCCGCTCCCTACAGCCTGCCCGGCATTGGTGAGGGGATTGCCGCCTTTTCCCTGCTGGCCAACGTGTTCGAAAGCACCGCCGATTTATACCTTTATAAAATCATGGGGGATGTGACGGGGACGGGATTCGGTGTACAGGAACTCCCCCTGTTCACCAATCACCTGTTTTTTCAAATGGGCGGAGAAAATATCAGCAATGCCCAGGTGTTCAATTATTACTCCCGGGGGATGGAAAGCCACCAGAACGAATACAAGATCCTGGACCTGAGCAACCTGAAAAGCAGATATGGCTACCTGGCGCTGAACATGTTTGAACGCCGGGTTGAGTTTTCATATAACTTTTTCAATCAGGAAATGAACATCACCGGAATCCGGGACTACAAGGGAGAAATGGAGGACCCGGATTTTTCTGAACACTCCAAATACAAGGGAAAATATGTTTCGATGCTGGTGGACGCCACGGATGATTACTACGATCCCTTGAGCGGTGTGAGGCTGATGGCCACCCGCAACCTGCCCGAGCCGCCTGAAACCACCGCTGAACCGGATTACTACAATCTGGAATATATGCTGAACGTATACTTCCCTGTGGGTGAGGTCAGCACCCTGGCTGTGGATTACTTCCGTTCCATGGCCATAGTAAACCACCCGGGAGCCAACCTGGACGCGGATGTGGACTTTTTGTGCAACCCGGTCCCGCCCGATCCGGCCTGCCCGTATGTCAAGAGCAAGCGTGACCACAACAAGCACGGCTCGGCCGCCTCCCTGGGCGGACGCGACCGCCTCCGGGCCTACCCCGACGGAAGGTTCCAGGGGGCCCAGGCCGAATACTATGGGGTGGAACTCCGCTGGAACTTTTCCCAGGAGGTGGCTCCCTTCAACTGGTGGATCTGGAAGGATATCCGAACCGGGTTGCAGGTGGCCCTGATAGGAGAGTGGGGCTCGGTGGCCGAAACGGCCGGGGACCTGTGGAAAAACAGCCGCAAGGACTTCGGAATCGGCTTCAGGATGATCACCGCCTCCGGAGGAGTGTACCGGTTTGATTTTGCCTCTGGAGATGAAGGCGCCGCCAACACAATCATCGTCATGTATCCCTGGTAGAACATGTCAGCATGTTTCTCAGGGCCGGGGTGCCCACGTCAGCAAAGACAGGGCCTGATTTTCCGGCATAACTTATCTGATTCCCAAAAGGTTCGCCATGCGCTCGAAACTTTACCGACTGAATAGCAGAAATTTTGCAATCAGACTGACAGTGCTGGGCCTGTTTTTTCTTCTGGCCGCCTCCACGGCATTCGGCCTGGTACCTGAGCGCCGCAAGGACCAGTTTCCCAAGGACTTCGCCTACATGGTGCTGCCCCTGCCCTACAGCCTGCCCGGACTGGGGGAAGGGGTGTTCATGCTGGGCTTCGTTTCCAATGCCTTCGATACGACAACCGATTTATACGGTTACAAGATCTTCGGCGGTTTGAAGGGCCAGGGTTTTGGCCTGGACGAGATGCCCCTGGGCTCTGAGAACCTTATGCTTAACCTGGGGAGTGAGAGCTTTAACCGGGGCCAGATCAACATGTACTTTTCCCGGGGCATGGAAAGCCACCAGGACGAATACCACCTGGTGGACTTCCAGGATTACGCCTCCCGGTACTACAACATCAGCCTCAATATGTTTGATCGGCGGCTGGAGTTATTCTACGGCGGCTTTGCCATGCGCGTCAAAATCAGCGCCATCAGGGACCACAAGGCAAATTTTCTGTTCAAATATGACGACCCGGCCTCTATGGATGACAAGAGCCGCCATGCCGGATTTAACCTGGACACCACCGATGACTACTATGACCCCCGCAAGGGCCTGCGCCTGGTGGTGAACCGCAGTTTTTCCTTTTCCAGCAAAAACCCGGATCAGCCCCAGTTCCATACCGTCAACTACATGCTGAATGCCTACATCCACACCGGCTGGAGCAACACCCTGGCCCTGGACTACTACCGCTCCATGGCGGTGATGGAAAAGCAGGGCACACTGGACTACAACACTGTGGCCGCCAGCTACTGCCCCACCCTGGACCCGGGCTGCCTGGCCTATAACGAAGCCATGATTGACACCGACCTGAGAAACAACCGCTAT
>JAOUPZ010000096.1 GCA_029879595.1 Deltaproteobacteria bacterium
GGCCCTGCTACTGCCAGCCCTGTCCGGCTGTGCGCCCACCGAGGGCAATCCGGAAGGCTTTGAGCCCCTGGAGACCACGGATACCTATTTCGATCCAGACCCCTTGTTCACCCCGGCCGGAAATTTCCCACACATGCTGGCCCACACAGAAACCCCGGCCGGAGTGCTGGATTATCTGGCCGTGGGGGCGCGCCTGGACAACCTGGTAAATGTTTTTCAAAACGATGGCGCGGGGAACCTGAGCCTGGTGGACACGCTGGTGACAGGAAGCATGCCGGGCACCATACTCCTGGGAGACCTGGACGGCAGCGGCCCCGACAGCCCGGATGCCGTGGTGATCCATTCCGGCTTTGAAACGGTTTCCGTATACCTCAGCCAGGATGGAACCAGTTGGGCCGCCCCGGTGGATTACCCGCTGAACAACCTGGGTTACGACATGCAACTTGCCGAAATCGGAAACGGTGGTCTGCCGGAAATCCTGATCTCCATACCCGGTGATAGCCAGATGGCTGTTTTTCTGAACAACGGAGCGGGGAGCTTTACGCCGGTGTATCTGGACACGCCCGACCCCCTGGACGATACCCTGCAGATTGGGCCACAGCGGTTCGCTGCGGCCGACCTGAACGCCGACTCCCTGCTGGACCTGGCGGTCGTCCATCCGTCCAACAACCTGCTTTCCGTGTGGCTCGGCGACGGCACGGGGGGGTTCACGCCGGCGGCAACTCCCAGTTACGAAACCGGAGGCTCGCCGGAATATCCGCTGCTGGCCGACCTGGGGAATGATGCCCTGGCGGAGGATCTTCTGGTCTCCAACCGGGGTGAGACCACGGTGAGCCCGCTGCTGGCAGGCGGCTCCGGGGAGTTCACCGTGGGCGAAAAACCGGATCTGAGCGCCGCGCCTTCCTTCTGCGCAGTGCTGGATCTGGATCCCTCCCTGCCGGGGCTGGATATCGTGGCCCTGCACAAGGCAGCCAACCTCATCAGCATTCTCCACAACGACTCGGGCACCTTCACCCTGACGTCCATCACCACCAACAAAGGCCCCGCCGAACTGGCTGCGGCTGACTGGAACAGCGACGGCAACCTGGATCTGGCAGTGACAGAACATATCTCGCGCTCTGTTTCCATCCTTACAGGCGATGGCGCGGGGGGATTCACCTCGGCGGTGATCGGCTTCAGCACACTGCCCGCCCGCCCCCTGCCCGTGGACGCCAACGGAGACCTGAAGCCCGACCTCCTGGTGCTGCACCCCAACGAGGACCGCCTGGCCCTGCTGCTCAACGTTTCGCCCTAGGATCAGCGCTGCCCGGGCTTGACCGCCAGCTCGCTTACATCCACATCTTCGGTTCTGGGAGGCAGTCGAAATGCTGTTGCCTGGAGCTGTATCACCTCACGCACCATTCCTCCGTCGGTCCGGATCAGCAGATGGAGCTTCAGCTCCTCCATTCTGGCCGAGACTATTTCACGGTAATGTTCGGTCTTAATATAAAAGGGAGCCCGCTTTTTTTCCTTGCTCATCAACCTCAACTCCAGGAAGTTCTCCGCGGCCCCCACCACGGTCAGGTAGAACGATTCCTCCTCCGAAGCAAACACCATGTTTCCCGCGCCCTCGAACTCGGTAGGGAACTCGGCCAGATAAAGGGATGTGTATCCGTACATGGTGATGGAGAACCAGGAAGGCCCATGCCAGCGCATCCGCGCCCCCTCGCCCAGCCCCCGGTCGGCGATATGTGTCTTGCCGGTATTGAGGTCGGCCACCCAGTAGTGCCCCTCCTTGCGGAACAGGGCGTAAAACACCGCGAATTTTTTCTGCGGTCCGAAGCTGTATCCCAGCACCGGCTTTTCCGGGTCGTTTCTTTCGCGGTATTCAAAAGGAGCATAAAAGGAATATGAGCCGAAGATGGCCATCTGCTCATCGGCGTCATATGAGGTCGCGAACTCCGTCGGAATGGGCAGGGGCTGCGAGGTGGGTTTTTGGCCCTGGGTGCTTTTCCGCCCCTTGCGGCCGGTCCGCTTCTTTTTCCGCACGGGCTTGCCGGCCACTGCTTTGGCCGGAGCTGGTTTTTCAGCGCCCTGGACGGACTCTGCGGCCTGGGTTTTGTCCCCGGCGACAGGAGCCGGTTGGGCTGTCCCCGCCGAGGCGCAGCCGCCGATAAATCCCGCCGCCAGCAGGCACAGCCACCAGCCCGCCCGCCATCGCCCTCCGGTTTTTCCGCACCCTGGAATCATCACCGGTAATACCCCTTCAAGAGCCTGGTGTTCAGCCACAAGTAATCCGTACGGCCTTGTTTTTCAAAAAAGAGCTTTATCCGCGCCGCATAAAACCGGGCCCCCGTAAGTTTTGCCCCGGCTGGAAGATCAAAGTAGACCTCGTCCTTTTCCCCGCCCTTGAGCTGCCCCAGCCGGAACAACTTCCTCTTGTCGCCCGGCCCGGTTTCAAACGGCCCCGACATGTATATCCCGTACTCCTCGGAAACATGAAACAGGCTTTCCACATCCAGGGTCCACTTCCGGTCATCCATGTCGTACAGGCTGGAGATCTCCGGGCCCATGACCGTCTGGTGGCTGATGGCGAAGGTGCTGTCCCCGAACCACCTCACGGTGGAGTTGTAGTCCGCCTCCTTGTCTATCTGATAGACCCGGTTATCCAGGTGCCTGAGCACCCACACATAACCCTTTTTGAAGTGCAGGGCATACACCACCACATGGGTTTTGATGCGGTTTTCCAGAAAGCCCATTTTCAGCTCCCGGGCCCGGTAACGCGGCAGATCGGGGAAGTACACCGGCATCTTTTTGAAGCTGAACATCACCACGCCCTCGTAGGGCAGGTAATGCACCCTGCGCCGCCCTTTCAGTTCCCCCTGGCGCAAGGGGATATTCACCCGGGCCTCACCGATGATGCAGCCGGCCAGTGAAAGCAGCAACAGGATGCACATGAACGGCCACAGGAGCCGCACCGGGCTGGCTGACGCGCCCCTCATGAGCCCGCCCTGTTCCACAATGAGCGCAGGGCTCCAGCCAGGGCGGCGGCGGCCTGTTCGATGCGCTCCTCGGCCCCGAAGGACAGCCGCAGCAGGGAGCGCCGGCCCGAGGAGATTTCCTGGGAAAAGACGATCTGCGCCCCCCGGGGAAAATCCGGAGCCAGATAGGTGGTTTTGCCGTGTGGGTTGAGCCGGCCGAGGCTGCGGAATTCCTCATGAGACAACCTGGGATCTGGATGGACCCATGCGCCCGGAAACACCCGCACCCCGAACTCCTCCTGGCAGAAGCGGGCCACCTGCCGGTCGTCCATGCCGCAACGCCCACACAAGGCGGTGATATCCAGCAGCAGGTAGAACGGATTGGAGTGCATGGATGTGCGGCCCGGCTCCGGTTGCTCCCCGATCACGTTCACCCCCTCCAGGGAGGAAAGATCGAAGGATTCCCGGAAGCGCAGATGGCGACGGCGCACACCCTCGCCGAGCAGACCGGGGACCTCGCCGTGATGCTCCAGCAGGTATCCGGCGAAGGCCAGGATCAGATTGCTGGGAGTGAGCGACTCGCTCATCTTTATGAAGCGCAGGGCGTGGTTCAGCTCGCTGGAGGCGCTCAGGGCGAACCCCAGCCGCAGCCCCGGCAGGCCGAATTTCTTGGAAAAGCTGTCCGTAATTATTGTGCGCTCCGGATCGAAACCGGCCAGCACCCGGCAGGTTTCCTCACTGGCAGAATAGTTGGCATAAACGGCGTCCACCACGATGGCGCAGTCATAGGCCCGGGCCACCCTGTTTATCCGCTCCACCTGCCCGCCATTCAGCCCGTAGCCCACCGGGTTCTGGGGCACATTGACGATGATCACCCCCACGGATTTATTGCAGCAGGTTTCCACGCCCCGGGTGAAGCTCTCTCCGTCATAGGCCAAAAAGCCCTGGATCCCGGCGTGCACGGCCACGATTGTCGAATAATAGGGATAGCAGGGCACGCCCATCAGCACATACTGCCGCACCCGGTCGGAGCCGGGGCTGCCCAGGGGGTTGGTGAACACCCGGGTGGCCACCTCGATCACGTTCTGACCGCCATCCAGGGAGACCACGCAGTCCTCACCAAAGCGCTCCTGACCCAGCAGGCTGTTCCAGTGCTGCGCCAGCAGGTGGTTGGTGAGGGGCTCGCCCATGGTGCCCGCGTACTTTTCCACCAGCGGCGCCAGGGAATCATCGGAGCAGAAGCGCTGAAAGGCCTCGTACATGCCCACGGGCAGGTCAATGCCGGCCACCTCCCCGATGCCCAGGTTCAGCACCTCCGGGTCAATCTGCAGGGGCTGGTAGCCGCCGTAGAACTGCCGCAGGCTGAGGGCCTCCATGTAGTCGCGCACGGTGGGGTTTATCAGCCGCAGGGCCGAATCGGCTCCGCCTGGGGCAGCCCCGCCCCGCACTTTTCCGCCACCTGCCATGCCGCCACCTACCCGCCCACCCTTCGCGGCGGCCTCTGACGCGGTGTCATTTTCTGGTTTGTCTGCCGGTTTTTTTTCAGGTTTCCTGTCCATTGCCTGCCCCGCCGGTTGCGGAATTATTCCCCCATCAGCATACCCGGATTGTCGCGGCTTTGGGGGGTTTTTTTCCTGGGGGGGGAGGGGGGCGCTAATGGTTAGCACGTCGGGCCGCCTGCCGGGTGCGCCCGTCGAAAGCTTGGCAACACACAGGCCGAGGAAATGGTAGAAATAATTGACCGGCTGGGCTCTAATCACCCCAACCTCAACCGGCACCTCCTTGCCTATATTGCCAACCTGGATGACCTGCACCCTGAGTCGCCTGCCTGCGATGGGCCGCCCAGAAGACGGGCAGACCATAGCAAAGCTGCGTGAGGTGGAGGTGGTACTGGCTAAGGGGAGGGAGTGCTGGCCAGGCCTGCAAGCAGATAGGCGTGGTGGAACAGACCTATTACCGCTGGCGATGGGAGCCCGCGCCTTGCGCGATGCTCCCTACCGGGTACATCAGGTTTCTCAGTCAACGCGCTTCATTATTTGAAGGTAGCCTTGTAGATGGTTCCGGTGGCTTGGTCGAACGCATAGAGCCTGCTGTCGACTGCCTCGATATGGGTGGCGGTGCCTGGTAATACGGGGCAGCCGTTGCCTGGGTCGGGCGTACCGCAGTTGGTCCAGGTGTTCGTCGCCGGGGTGTACTCATACAACGTGGTGGTGCCCTCATGTAGGGCAAAAATTCGGCCTTGTATTTGCACCGTGGCGGTTAGGCCGGTAATCGCGAACGGGACTGCGGGGCAGTTATTCCCAGGGGCTGGTGTGCCGCAGTTGGTCCAGGCATTGGCGGCAATGTCATATTCCAAAAGCCCATTCCACGGGTCAAAGTAGTATGCCTTGCCATTTACCACCTCGGCAGTACCCATCCATGTGGGTCCAGCGGGCACCGGGGCACACCCGCCGGCACAATTCGTCCAGGTGTTCGTGGCGATATCGTATTCCCGCACGACATCATCAAAACCACTGAGGTCTCGCTTCCCACCAAAGGAATAGATCTTCCCGTTGTGGACAACACTGGCGGCAAGCTCGGCGCCAGCGCCAAAATTGCCGGCAGAGACGTTGGCGCAGGGGCTGCCCGTTGTGGAACTTGCGCAGTCGGTAAAGGATTCGTTTGCCACGTCGTATTCCTGCGTATTAAGGATATAGCCGTTGCTTGGTGTATATCCTGCGGAGAGGTACATCTTCTCATTAAGCACCCCCGAAATGGCGCCTGAGGTCATAATGGGCAGGGTGGCGGCGGAGGTCGCCCAGGTTTCCGCGGTGGTGTTAAACACCTCCACTACACCCGTGCCGGTGGGGTAGGGGGCATATCCACCCATTATGATGATTTTATTCCCGGATACACCGTATTGAGGACCAAAGCGAAGGGTCGGGATATTCGCGGTTACGGGCAGGGCTGTCCAATCGCTGTATGTGAAAGTGACATTCTTTACTTTCGCATCTTCCGCGCAGGCGGCAAGCCCCACCAAGACCCCCAACAACACCATCAGTGGTAAGCCCCTGGAAAGCACAGATCGCTGAATACGCATTCGCTACCTTTATCGAAAAATATTAGGAATTGATTTGCCCTTTGTGCAGAAGAAATCATACCCGAAAGCATGGAAATCGCAAGTATATAACATGTTAGATTAATGGGGCTCAATATTCTCCTCATTAAATTACCCGCCATTCGGTGCGGCCACCCTGTTACTGGAGTGCGCCTGAAACAGCAATGCCTAACGGAATGGGGCAAATTGGGATTTCAATAAACCGAATGGGTTTCCCGCCGAGGATTCAACATCATGGTTTAAAAGGCGGTATCAGGGGGCAATCAGGGGGTGCAAATCGACAAGAAGGAAGAGGTATGGGGAACGATGATCATCCTGGGGTGACACCGGCGCATGCCTCCTTGCAACAGAGCTGGGAGGAGCGAGTCCACCAGCTTTCCGAGGTGCCCGCCGGGTTGCGGCAGGTGGAGGAGGCTTTGCGCGAAGGCTGGGAATTGTGGCAGGCCATGGCCGATCAACTCCCCGATTTCATCACCTTCAAAGACACAGAGGGGCGCTTTCAATTCATGAACAGATGTTTTGAACGGTGGGTGTGCCTCAAGCGTGGAGAGGTGATCGGGAAAACTGTTTACGATATCTTTCCCTGCCCCCGGTTATAGTGCCTCTTGATAAGTTAGTCCGGCGGAATATACCCTCTCCGATTCGGAGAGGGTGGCCGGCCCGGGTTTCCCGGGGCTGGGCGGGTGAGGTCCCCCTGCAGCCAGGCGCGGAAAGGGGGTCTGTCCAAGGTCACTGTGCGTCTAGATGGCGGCTAGATATGAATGGCGCGCTTTTCCACCCCCAGGGCGGCCTCCTTGATGGCCTCGGAGAGCGTGGGGTGCGCGTGTACTGCCAGGGCCAGGTCCTGGGCCGAAGCCCCGAACTCCACGGCCAGGGCGGCCTCGGCGATCATGTCTGAGGCGCGGGGGCCGATGATCAGCACGCCCAGCAGGCGGTCGGTCTTCTTGTCGGCAAGTATTTTGACCTGGCCCTCGGTGGCGGCCATGGTCTTGGCGCGGGCGTTGGCCATGAAGGGATATGTGCCCACCTTGTATTCGCGGCCCTCGGCTTTCAGTTCCTCCTCGCCCTTGCCCACCCAGGCGATTTCCGGCCAGGTGTAAACAATCCAGGGGATGGCATCGTAGGTGATGTGGGGGTGCTGACCCGCCATTTTTTCCACCACTGCCACCCCTTCCTCCGATGCCTTGTGGGCCAGCATGGGCCCGGCGATGATATCTCCCACCGCGTAGATAGAGGGCACCGATGTGCGGAAGTCGGCATCCACCTGGATGCGCCCCCGTTCATCAAAGGCCACCCCGGCCTCCGCGGCGCCCAGGCCCTCGGAGTGTGGCCGGCGGCCGATGGCCACCAGCAGGGTATCACCCTTGATATTGATCTCCTTGCCCTCGGCGGTCTGGGCGGTAATGCTCACCCCGGCACCCTTGGAGTCCACCGCAGTGACCCTGGTGCCCAGGTGAAACTCGAAGCCCTGTTTGGCAAAGACGCGCATGGCCTGGGCGGTGAGCTTTTCGTCCATGGGTCCCAGCAGTTTGGGCAGCATCTCCACCACGGTGACCCGGGCCCCCAGGCGCAGCCACACCGACCCCAGTTCGAGCCCGATAACCCCGCCGCCGATTACGATCAGGTGCTTGGGCACCTTGGGCAGAGACAGGGCCTCGGTGGAACTGATGACCTTTTTGCCGTCGAAGGGCACTCCGGGCAGGGGAATGGCTTCCGAGCCGCTGGCGATGAGAATGCGGGTCGCGCCCAGCATGGTTTTCTCACCCTTGGCGCCGGTGACCTCCACCTTGTCCGGCCCGGCTATGCGGCCCGTGCCCTGAAAGTGCTGCACCTTGTTTTTCTTGAACAGCCCGGCAATGCCCTTGGTGAGTTCATCGACTATCTTGTCCTTGCGCGACAGCAGAGCCTTCAGGTTCAACCTGACCGAGCCGGTCTCCACGCCGTGGACTCCCAGGCCCTCCCGGGCGATGTGGTACAGCTCGCTGGACTCCAGCAGGGCCTTGCTGGGGATGCAGCCCACATTGAGGCAGGTTCCGCCCAGTGAGGACCGTTTTTCCACGCAGGCCACCTTCATTCCCAACTGGGCGGCCCGAATGGAGGCCACATAGCCCCCCGGCCCGCCGCCAATCACCACCAGGTCAAAATTATTTTCAGTGCTCATTTTTCCTCTTGCCTGTTGCTCCAGCCAGACCGGGCTGTGCGCCGCCGACCAAGGTTTGTGTTACCGGATATGATCGGCCATCTTTTTATCTTCTCTTTTCACATGCACGGCGATGTCCTCCATGATGAAGGAGGCCAGCCTGAGCCTGCCTGGCATGTCCAGGGGCACCTTCAATGCCGCAAGAAGCTTTTTGTATTTATCGGAAATAACCTGGTGGTCCTGCATGTGTCGTACGAAACCAGGGTATTCCTTTTCCATCATCAGCTTTTCTTCCCGCCGGAAATGGTTTTCTATCTTGGATAACAACAACTGGTAATCCCCCACTTCAGGCCGTTTGCTCAGCAGAATCTTGTTGGCCTGCTGGATGATATCCTTGTGATCATTATCCAGCACCTCAACACCGGTTTCGAACTCTACCTTCCAGTCTATTTCAAATACTGATAATGCTTTTTCTTTCAACATCTTGCACCTTTATCGCGCATTATTCCCCGCCCTCCCCCTAAAACATGTTTTTCAAAATAAAAAAGCCGTCTGCCGCCCGGTTTACTGTCCCTGGCCTTATATCCCACCTGTTGCAAAAATCAGAGTTCAAGCAGGATGCGGGCCGGATCCTCGATACATTGTTTGATCCTGACCAGGAACTGCACGGCCTCGCGGCCGTCGATTATCCGGTGATCATAGGAAAGCGCCAGATACATCATGGGGCGCACCACGATCTCCCCGTTTACCACCACGGCCCTTTGCACTATGTTGTGCATGCCCAGGATGGCCACCTGGGGCGGATTGATAATGGGGGTGGAAAGCATGGAGCCAAATACCCCGCCATTGGTGATGGTGAAGGTGCCTCCGGAAAGCTCATCCACCGAGAGCTTGTTCTCCCGGGCTTTCCTGGCCAGTGCCAGGATCTCCTGCTCGATTTCGATGAAGCGCTTGCGGTCGGCGTCCCTGACCACGGGCACCACCAAGCCGCGCTCGCTGCTGACGGCCACGCCGATGTCGTAGTATTTCTTGTAGACGATTTCCTCCCCGGAAATCTCTGCATTGACCGCCGGGAAGGCCTTGAGGGCCTCGATGGCCGCCTTGGTGAAAAAGGACATGAAGCCCAGGCGGGTTCCGTATTTCTTCTCGGTTTCATCGCGGTAGCGGTTGCGCAACTCCATCACCTGGCTCATGTCCACCTCGTTGAAGGTGGTCAGCATGGCTGCGGTCTGCTGGGCCTGCACCAGCCTTTCGGCGATTTTCATCCGGAGCCGGGTCATTTTCACCCGCTCCTCACGCCCGGCAGGGGCCACCTGCCCGGAAGCCGAAGCCGGAGCCGCCGGAGGGGGCTGAGGTGCCCGCTCCAGGTGCCGCTCCACATCCTCGCGGGTAACCCGACCGCCCTTGCCGGTGGGGGCGACCTCCTCCAGGTTCACGCCCTGTTCCGCGGCCTGTCGCCTTACGGCCGGTCCGGCCCGGTCGGCCGCTTCGCCGGCTGGGGCTGCCGCAGGCGCTGTTACTGCCGCAGGCGCTGCCGTAGT
>JAOUPZ010000416.1 GCA_029879595.1 Deltaproteobacteria bacterium
CCGGAGGTGGCCGTATCGGCTGGCTGGGCCTCGATGGTGATGGTGTGCGTGTCGCCCACATCCGGGTCGGTGACCGACGGGGCCACCCCGGCGCTGGCGGTGTCCTCACCGGTGGTAATCTCCGCACTGGCGTCCGTGGGGGCGTCGTTGCTGTTGGTCACGTTGATGATAAAGCCCAGCGTGTCGGTGGCGTTGCTGGAATCCTTGACTGTCACCTGGAAGCTGTTGTCGCCCACATCCGCGTTGAGCGGTGTGCCGCTAAGCTGGCCCGTGCCGGAGTTGATCTCCAGCCACGATGGGCCCGTGATCGTATAGATGAGGCTGTCGCCAACGTCCACATCCAAGGTGGATATGCTCGCATCGCTGTAATACGCATCCTCGATGGCGCTCAGAACCGGCAAGCCGCTGATCACAGGCGCGTCGTTGGTGTTGGCAACGGTGACATCGAACGCTGGCAGGCACACCGCCGCGGCAATGCCATCCGAGACGCATACTTCTATGCCCTCGGCTGTGCCCACGTCTCCGTTGGCTGGCGTGCCCGTGACAGCGCCCGTGGCGGCGTTGATGCTCATCCAGGCCGGGTTGCCCACCAGCGAATAGGTCAGCTCCGCTCCCGCGTCCACATCCGTCCCATTGACCGTAAAGCTGTACGGCGAGTCCTCGGTGGCGCTCAGAACCGGAGTGCCGCCGATGGTCGGCGCGTCGTTGACCGAGTTGACGGTCACCGTGGCCGTGCCGGTTACGCTCTGCTCTCCTGCATCAGTGGCGGTGAAGGTGAAGCTGGTGCTGCCAGACCATTCCGGCTTCGGAGTGAACACAAGCTGGTTGTCCACCACCGAGGCAGTACCCGAGGAAGCCTGATCGGCGGGTTGGGTTTCTATGGTGAAGCTGTATGTGTCTCCCTCCAGCGCCAGATCCACGTCGGTCACCGATGGCACAACCCCGGCGCTGGCGGTGTCCTCACCGGTGGTAATCTCCGCGCTGGCGGCCGTGGGGGCGTCGTTGACCGCATTGATGGTCACGGTGATCGTGCCGGTGTTGCTGGTGGCCTTGCCGTCAGTCGCGGTAAAGGTAAAGCTGTCCTGGCCGTTGAAGTCGGGATCGGGCGTATAGGTGGCAGTGCCGCCAGAGATGGACACCGTGCCGTTGGCCGGTTCGGTTTCAGCCGCATAGCTCAGCACATCGCCCGCGTCGTTATCGGTGCCCGGCAGGGTGATGTCTACCGGGCTGTCCTCGCTGGTGGCCCCGGCATCGTCGGACACCGTCGGCGTCCAGTTATTGGAGGGCAAGGCCGTGATGATAGCGGGGACCGAGTAATATGGCACTCCGTTATAGGAAAACGCGGCATAGCTGTATGACATGCCAATGGAAAGGCCGGTATCGGTGATGGATGTATCCGTGCCGTCATAGACCAGATCGCCCTCGGTGGGATTAGTGGGGGCAGTGGAGCCATTCAGCCTCGTGATTCTGACCCCGACAAAGTAGATTTCACTGGGATTGGTCCAACTCAGCACTATCGAGCCGTTGCCGCTCAAGGCGGAGAAATTTGAGACCGCCGACGGAACCGATGCATCACCCGGTGGAGAAATCGCGATCATGGGAATGGCCCCTGCATCGGCAACCTTTCCCGGCTCCACCGTCAGTGCGCCGCTGACCCCCTCGAAGATAACCGTGTTCGAAGCGTTCAGGCCCTGCAAGGTCAGCACACGCTCGTTGCCCGCCGGAACACCCTCCACCGTCCCGCTGCCCGCCGAGGCCTCGAAGTCCTCCGTCATCGGCTTCATGTCCGGACCGGTTATCCCGAAGCGCACAGTCACAACCTCCGTCGGCATGGCCGCCAGGGTAGTGCGGGAACTGCCGGGGCTGTAGGCCGCTGGCAGGGCTCGCGCCGCCGTTCTCAAAGCGGAAACCAGGGGGGAATCAGGCCAGCTGGCCCGGGCTGTGATGCCGCCGGTCGCTATATCTTCGAAGTTGTTTTCAGGAGACGTACAGGACGAAAGAAAAAAAACAGAGATAATAAACCCTGAAAACAGGGAGAGAAAGAAACGTTGAATCATCGCCCCCACTCCGTTTTGTCCCAAGCGTTTCAGTTACTAATTTTATAGCAGAACATGTGTAAAACAGAAACTGGAATTTAATTGTTCTGCCTTGGGGCGCCTGTGTTGCAGCGCCTCAGCCCCGTGTCCTGTTGATGGAACCGTCACCGTCGGGCACCTTTAAACTCGCATAATCTTCAAAGGCGGATTTTAACAGGCCGTCTTTTAAATCTTTGATTTTGATCCTATTCCCATCTATTCCGCTGGATAAGCGATAACGGCTGCCTTTTTATCTGTATCGTTATTCCTGTGCTGTAAATGGGAAGTGAATTAAAGAAATATTTGATCTGTGGCGGGCGAATATATTTTATATGCGCAGCCTCGTTTTCTTCCATACCTCCCCTTTCACACACCCCGCCCGCGACAAGCCTGCCCCCGACAAGCCTTCCCCCCCCCCCCCCCCCCCCCCCCCCCCCCCCCCGCGGGAAACACCCCCCA
>JAOUPZ010000417.1 GCA_029879595.1 Deltaproteobacteria bacterium
TCGGCCAGGGTGATCAGTTCATCGGCGTCGGCGCAGGCCGATGAGTTGAAGCGGCACAGCTCCAGCAGCTTTTCCTGGTTGGCAAAATCTCCGGCCAGCCCCTCCTTGATCACCTTGCCATACTGGCGCCATATCTGCAGGTAGGTCTCGTGTTCCTTTTCGGAAAGGGTCTTGAGATCCCTGAGGGCCTTGCCGGTCAGACTGGTGCGCAGCCGGGCCAGCAGGGGATTGTTCTGGATGGTCTCCCGGGAGACGTTCAGGGGCAGGTCCTCGGTGTCCACCACCCCCCGCATGAACCTGAGGTACAGCGGCAGCAGGTCCCGGGACTCCTGCTGGATCAGCACCCGGTTGGCATACAGGGCTATTCCGTTGGCCGTGGGCGAGTACAGCACCTCGTTGGTCAGGTGCCCGGGAACGTATAAAAGGGCCTGGAATTGTACGGGGGCATCAATGGAAAAATGCTGCCAGTGCAGGGGGTCCTGGGCGGAGTGGGTGATAAATTGGTAGAACTCCCGGTACTGCTCATCGCTTACCGTGTCCCGGGAGCGGCTCCAGATGGCTTCCTGAACGTTCAGGCGCCGCCCGTCCAGCCGGATGGGATGCTGGATGAAGCTGGAGTAGCGCTGCACGATGCCCTCCAGCCGGTGAGAGGTGGCAAACTCCGCGGCATCATCCTTGAGTTCAATACGGATGGTCGTACCCCGTTTAGTTCTTTCGGGGGTGGCGATCTCATACTGGCCGTGGCCCTCGGAAATCCAGCGCACTCCGGGCTGGTCGGGGTCCGCCGGACACGAATCCACCACCACGCGCGTGGCCACCATGAAAACCGAGTAAAACCCCACGCCGAACTGGCCGATGAGGTCTGCCCGCTGCCCCGGTTCCGCGGCCGATATCTCCTTGACGAATTCCAGTGTTCCCGAGCGGGCGATGGTTCCCAGATTGGCGATGGCCTCCTCGCGGCTCAGCCCGATGCCGTTGTCGCTGATGACCAGCCACTTTTCCTCCGCGTTTACCTCAAGCGTGATCTCCAGTTCGTCGTTGGCATCGCGCACCTTGCGTCGGGTCTGCATCACGAACTTGAGTTTGTTCAGGGCGTCCGAGGCGTTGGAAATCAGCTCCCGCAGAAATATGTCGCGCTCGGCATAGAGCGAGTGAATGATGATCTGCAGCAGCTGCTGCATTTCAGTCTTGAATTCGAATACTTCCGCCTTGGCGGCTTTCCCGCGGGCCGGGCTCTTTTTCTCACCGCCCTGCTTTTTTTTGCTTTCCGTCATTTTTGTCCGGTTCTGGTTCGTATGTTTTTATGGATCAAGCGTGTGTTTTATCAAGGGCTTTAGCTCCCTGGCCCGTCCTGGGGCAAGGGCCCCCGGCAGGCCGCGCCGGAAGCATGGCCCCTTTACGTCTAGCCCCGTTATGCCAGGCCCCGTTATGCCAGGCCCCGTTATGCCAGGCCCCGTTATGCCAGGCCCCGTTATGCCTTACCCCTTTACGTCTAGCCTCCGGAAAAATTTTTCCACAGCTTTTCGGCGGGGGTCAAGGCTTGCGGATGGCAACCCAGTCCACCCTCAGTCCGTCGGGCAGGTCGGCGATCCGGGGCGGCGGCGGACCGGGGGCCACCATCCGGCCGGGCTCCCGGCCGGGCGGGGCAGGCGGCGGCGGGCCAGGGATGAAAGCTCCCAGCAGGATGAACTCCCACTGCCCATCAGCAGCGTTCACCACAACGGGTTGTCCCGGCAGGGCTTCCAGCCGTCCGGAGTCATTTTCCAGAGCCACCGAGACCCAGACACGGCTTTGCTGATCCGGGGGCGGGGGCGCTCCCCCGGGGGGACGGATGGGCCGGCTGCGGGTGATCTTCCAGCCGGTCAGCGCTTCTTCCCCCTGTCGATAACCGTTGCCGAACACGGCACGGGCTCCGCCGGCGTCCTGGAACTCCACCCGGTGCCGCACTCCGTCGGGCAGCCTGCGGGTGCCCACATCAGCTGTGCAGCCGGCGCACTCAGGCAGCGGGGTCTCCTCCGGCCAGGGCTCCAGGCGCACCGAAAGGCGGCGCTGGTCCTGCTCCATTTCAAGCAGCACCTGCCGGCCCTGCCGGGTCAGAGACAGTACCCGGGCCGTGGTGTGCTCCGGCGGCAGGCCCTCTACCCGGACGTCCACGCCGGCTCCGGTTCCCAGGGGCGGGGTGCAGCCCGCGCCGGTCAGGCTCAGCGCCAGCAGTAATGGCAGCATCCATAAGGCTGCTTCCCGGGCGGGGCGGCCCCGGCTTCCAAAATTCCGGCCGCGGGGAGCAGCGCTTCCTGCTGAGTGCATATTCATCAGTGTCCTCCGGACATTCGGTGTGGACGCAGGTTGTCAATGATAACCTGCTGGCGGTCATCGCCCACGGGGTCACGGAACAGGGGCTGCCCCAGCCGGGGGGCGAAGAAGTCCGCCCACCAGTCCCGCTGGAAGATCAGGTTGATGTTGCTCCAGTCGTCATAGTCGGTGAGCACTCCCGCTGGCGCCGGGTCGTCCGGGTTAAGGTTCAGC
>JAOUPZ010000097.1 GCA_029879595.1 Deltaproteobacteria bacterium
GCGATCAGAACGGGATCTGGAGCGAGACCACCATCCTTCGACCCTCCGACGCCAGGGCCAGTGATCATTTCGGCATGTCGGTTTCCATCAGCGGAGATCACATCATAGTTGGATCTCCGGATGAGGACGGCCCCAGCAACTTTTATTCAGGCGCCGGAGCGGCATACGTTTTCCAACGCAACGCGGGAGTATGGAACGAAACGGCGATTCTCCATGCCTCCGATCTCCAGCCTGGCGATGAATTCGGCACCTCGGTTTCCATCAGCGGGGACCTCGCCATTGTGGGAGCCATGTTAAATGACACCCGTGGCCCGAGCGCCGGAGCAGCCTATGTCTTCCGCCGCAACACAATTACCGGAGTCTGGAGCCAGGAGGCGATTCTGTACGCCTCGGATGCCCAGGCCCAGGACGCCTTCGGCCATTCCGTCGGCATCAGTGGAAGCTACGCCATTGTGGGAGCCCATCTTGAGGACGGCGGGGCGGGAACGGTAACCTGCGGTGATCCAAGCTATACAGGTACGGCGTGCGGTGTAGGGGCGGCCTATATTTTTGAGCGCAATCCCACCACGGGAACATGGAGTGAGGTCTCAAAGCATCATTCCCTCAATCCGCAGGAAGGAGAGTATTTCGGATACTCGGTTGCCATCAGCGGAAACAGCGCCATTGTGGGAGCCAACTGGAACAATACCCTTAGGGGAAACTCCGGCTCCGCATATATCATCCGAAGAAACAGCGCCACCGGAATCTGGGAGGGCACCGCGGAGATACTCGCTTCCGACAACTACGATTCGGATGAGTTCGGATATTCTGTTTCCATCAGTGACGACCACGCCATTGCAGGGGCCCCGGGTGAGGACGGGGGAGAGGGGCATCCCTACCGGGAAACAGGCGCCGCCTATATTTTCGATTAATAGCCCGCCCGGATTCGCTTCCGTTTTGAGCATAGCCTCCAGTTTCCCGGCAGGATGATTATCCCGGCGGGGCCAGGCCTTGTTCTGTGCATATCACGGATTATCCAAGGCCTTTTCCCAGCATTTGATCATCCGCAGGATCAACGGCCCCAGTTGTCCGGCGCAAACCACTGTGATCTGTTCTGTGTATCGGCAGGGGGTAGTTTTCCGGCAGGTATTATTCCCCGGGCAGCAGTTGTGAAGGCAGCAGTTTTCTCAAGGGCGACGGCTCAAGGGCGTCTGCTCAGCGGCCAGCGGACCGGACCCGTCAGGACTGCCCGGGAGGGTGGCCCCCAGGATTCTCAATCGACATGGCGCAGGGTGATGGTCTTGACGAATGCCCCCTTGCCGGCCACGGCCTCACCAATGCGGGAATCCACCTTGCGGCTGGTCCCTCCGGAGAGCATCAGGTCACCCCTCACGGGGGTTGAGGAAAGACCACCCCCCCTGCTGGCGATTCGCTCGGTGACTATGGGGGTCAGCTCCTGATTATCCCCGGAACTATCCATCTGGCTGAACAGGGCATCCAGGTCGCTCAGTGGAGCGGCGCTGAGAAGTATGAAGAAGGTTTCAGTGCCGATATGCTCATCAAAGATGAATATCTCGCTTGAATCACGGGGGGGAAAGTAATAGGTCTGCCCCGCCTGCAAAGGGTTGGCATGGCTGGAAACAGCCCGGTTGGGGAAGATCGGCGCCAGGCGCCCCCGGGAGTCGCGGCCCACCACATAGGCATGCAGGTCGGTTTCGGGGCGCAGCATGAGGTTGAACTGCCGGCCGGCACTGACCTCCTCTCCCTGGGCGATGATTCTGCCATCCCCATCGAAAAGGAACACCGCAGCGCCCACCGGGACATCACGGTTGGCGGAAAGCTGCTGCTGCGCCTGGGCCATTTGATTCATGGAGGCGGTATCAATGACAAACTCCCCCTGGTAGGTCCCGATCCTGGTGGCCTCGTTGTACACATAGCTGATCTCCCGGATTGATTTGAAGTAAACCCGGGAATAGGATTTCACCACATCCTCTGTCATCTCGAAATTGGACATGGTTGACTGGGAGGTGATCACCACCCCGGCGTGTTCCTCAATGGCCTTTCGGATGGCCTCGCTCCTGGCCTTTTCCCGAACCTCCTCGCGGGTGCCTTGCCCCAGTTCGGCCCTCCCCGTGGACTGCACGGTAAGCAGGCCTGTTTGTGCCCACGCCGGTGCGCCCGGCACGGGCAGCAACAACCAGATCAGAACCAGAATGCAGGGGGTGATAATTCGCAAGACACCTCCATGTAGATATCAGTTTTGCTTCCCATCGGTAGGCTGGCCGGGATGCCCAGGTAATACCGAAACATCCCGGATGCCTTGAGGATTACCGGTGGGCAAAGCTTACGGCAAAACCCTGCACACACAGGCTGGGTGCCGCTTCAGTCACCTTGGCATCGGTAAACTTCCCTGACTGCAACACCTTCTGTACCGCAGGGTCAATCTTTTCATCGCTCAAAGGCGCCAGACAACTCCAGACCCACAGGGCCTCGTTGCCCTGGGTGTTGTCCAGGGTGAAAAACTCCCCCTGCTGGGGAAGTTCCAGCTTCTCGCTGGCCTCGGTGGGCCATCTTGGCACCTCGGAGGGAGGGAATATCCTCGTTGTATCCGCCTTTCCGCTGCTGGGCTGGGTATGGAGAAACACATACAGGTAGTTTTCAGTCTGGGACTGGAATCTCACATTCACTCCATCCCCCTCCTTGAGGGTATCCCCGGACTTCAAGGTTTGCTCCTGGCCCTTTTTCCTGGCGATGAATTCCAGCTTGCCGGGACGACCGTAGTCAGCCAGGGCCTGGCTGGCAAAAACTCCCACCCCTTCATGCTCCGGGAAATCCTCCCGCAGCCTCACCAGCAGGGCCACCGCCCGGTTCTGTACGGGCTGCTGGTGATACCAGGCTGCCGTGTCAAAGGCCAGTTCCATGTCATCACCGGACAGCCTGGGTTTGCTCATAAGCTCAGCCCAGGTGGCGTCGTATATTTCATCAAGGCGCTTTTGGGCGGCCTCGTTCTGCTCTTCCGCGCCATCCAGTCCCGCGCGGCTGGCAGCCATCCGGGCCCGCTTGTCGCCACTGAACACCTCACCCAGCACGGCCAGCATTCTGCCCTTTCCTGATGGGGATGCCTTGGCGTTTTTACCCAGGTGCATTTCCTGCCCCTCGGCAACCATGATGATTCCCCCTCCGGGGCTGATAAGGCGCACCATGGCCCCTTTGTCCGTCTTGACCCAGCCCTGTTCATCCACCTTGGCGCCTCTGGCAAGTGGCGTCCATTTATCCTGTGCTGTTTTCTTCTGCCATGCCTTGCCCACCACGCTGATGGCGGTGGCACTGTTGGCCATGAGAAATCCAGGGGCCAGCAACATGGCCGCCAGGGTGAAAATAACAATTCGCTTCATGGTGTACCTCCCGTTTGTTCAGATTATTTTGATGTGAGCACCACTGCGCCGTTCCATTCCTTCGGCTTGGATTCCTCAGCCATGTTCCGGCTTTGGCCGGCCATGTAGGCGGCCGCGGAATCGTTCCATTTGCTCTGTACCTCTTCAAAACCCTTCAGGGCCAGCTTGAAGTCTCCTTCGTAGAACTTTCCCAGGGCCTCCTGATACACCCTGTGTTTTTCCTCTCTGCCAGTATTGCTGTCGCCCAGCAGCTCGAAAATCGCCACCGGCCTGGTCTTGCCCTTGACCACAATCCGGGCCAGTTCGCGGGCGGTAAATGCCCCATTGGTAACGCTGAGCACGTCCTCGCTGACGATAATGCCCGTGCCAAAGAACTTGTTCACCCCCTCCAGCCTCGCGGCGGTATTGACCGCATCTCCGATGATGGTGTAATCCTGGCGCTGCTCTGAGCCCACATTGCCGATGATGACCTCCCCGGCATGGACCCCGATGCGCATTCTGACTTCGCTCAGTCCCCGGGCCTGCCATTCCTTGTTCAGTTCCACCATGGCAGCCTGCATGGCCAGGGCTGATCTGCAGGCATGTAGTTCCTGCTCTTCCAGAGGCACCGGTGCACCGAAATAGGCCATCACCGCGTCTCCGATGAAGGCTCCGATGGTTCCCCGTTCGGTAAGAACAATGTCGGCCATCGCCCCCAGGTGTTCGTTAAGTAATGTTACCACATCGTGGGGTGTCAGTCGCTCGGAAATGGAAGTGAAGCCCGCCAGATCGGTGAACAGGATGGTCACCCGGCGGCTTTCTCCCCCCAGGTTCAACAGGTCCGGATTCTGCTCCATCTCCTTCACCACGTCCGGTGAAATATAGCGGCTGAAGGTGCCCCTCAGAAAGCTGGCATAACGCGATTCTGTCAGATAGAGCATTACCTGGCAGACCATGAACAGCAGCCAGAGCAGAAATACCGGCAGCACCAGCGGCACCACCTGCGAGACCCCGATAAAGGAAATGCTGGAATAGGCCGTCCAGCCGAAGGTCATGGCCACCGAGAGCAGCAGGGTCATCCAGGTGCGCAGCAGCAGGGCCCCCAGGGCCACGATGCTGAACAGCACCAGCAAGGCCAGGGCCTGCACCGCCCAGGGAGGGCTCGTCAGATAGGCCCCCTGGAGCAGCATCCCCAGTGCGGTGGCATGGAGTTCCACCCCGAAGGCAATCTTGAAGCCGGAGGCGGCGGTGCTGAATGCAGTCTGGAAGATATCCCCCAGGTCGTCCATGCCGGAGCCGACCAGCACCAGCCGCCCCTGCACCATTTCCGGCGGCAGATAGGGCAGCTCCGCTGCGGAAACCACCGGAAAGGTGGGAGCCTGATCGGTCAGGTGGGACGGCGGGCCAAAGTAGTTGAGCAGTATTGTCCCCGGAGACCCGAAGGCGGGCCAGGCCGGCACCTCACCATAGCAGTTGCGATAGATGGCCTCCACGAATGACTCCTCGCCCTCGTTGCGGCGAAGGCTCATCACACGGGCCACTCCGCCCACGTCAACCTTTACCTCGGAGAACCCGGGCCGCGTCACCTCGCCGAAGGAATCCAGGGCCGGAGAAACAATCACGGGCTTGGGGTTTGCGCCGGAAAGGGCCTTGAGCAAAGCGGCGTCATGCTCGGGCACATGAGGGCGGTCCAGCAGAAAGTCAAGGCCCATGCATCGCGCGCCCTTGGCCGTGAGCTGGTTCACCACGTCTGCCAGCAGCAGCCGGGGGGTGGGGGAGCGAAACCCGTATGGCTCGGCAGCCATGTCATCGGTAAGCACTATCATGATGGGAAGGGACGCGGTGGACTGCGGAGGGCGAAGCTGGAACATGTAGTCCCTGGCCCGGTATTCCAGGTTTTCAAACAACACATGCAAGGGCGGCAAAAAAGCCAGCCCCACCCACAGTAATGCCGCTGTCAGCCCCAGCAGAGCCTTTTTTCTGGCATCCAGCCTAACGAATTTCACGTTTTGTATCTCCTTGTTTTCACCGCCTTAAACACACCAAACCGCAACGGACGCGACGGCCCGGGGGGCTGCCCTGCCTTTTCTATCTGGTGTGGAAAGTACCTGCAAAAGGACGTGGTACGCCCCCCGGCGCCGGATCCTTTTTCCCGCCTCCCGCGATGCGCCCCCACGGGAGTTCTGTTGGCCTAACCTTTTTTTTGAACTTTCTGTAAAAAAACCCGGCTGCTCAGGAACCCGGAGCGATGACCGCCCCGCCGTCACCCCCCGCATTTGCGGAAAGGCCCCGCGCGGCCGCCCCGAAAACGGGCTGGCCGGCAGGGCCTTGATCTTTTTTACCAGGTTGCCGAAACTCCGCCGGTGGGTGAACCGGAACTGCTATCCTTCTGATCATCACCCCCGCCGGAAGCAGCCGCCACCACCGCCCCCAGGGCCAGGGCTCCCACAAGCCACCAAACCCAGGAAACCCCACCACCACCTGAACCGGATTCTCCGGCCCCGGCGGCATCAGTCTGGGCCATGTTCTTCAGATAGGCATCGTTACCCATATCGGCCCGGGCCACCTCGCCCACAAGTTTATTGACCTGGATATGAAGCTCATCCACCGAGCAATCCTTGCAATTACCCGAACGGACGATCTTATCCGCTGATCTGGTCAGAGTCAGGCTGATCTGGGTGAAGGACTTCTCGCGAATGATCTGCAGGACAAACAGCCTGTCCACCTGGAGAATATCCTGGATTTTCTTGATGCACTGCTCAGCAGTGCACTTCTCGGCATCCAACTCGGTAAAGGCCTTTTCCTCCGCCTTGGCATAATCCTCCTGGCTAACCAGGATATAGCTCTTGGACAGATTGGAGAGCATGCTGTTGAAGATGATTCCCTTTTCGGCATCGTTCAACTCGCCCATGGCGGCCAGTGGGGTGACAGCCGCATCCATTTTATCCATCTGGGCATAGCCGATGGAACTGGTGAACACCATGGCCACAGCCAGAATGGAAGAAATGGATCTCATTCGCCAGTTTATCCGGTTCATTAAATTCTCCTATTTAAGGACCTCGTGAATTTTTTCCTTTGATTCCTCGTCCAGTTTGGTGATCTTGAACATCACCTTGCCTTCGCTGATTCCAAATATAGTGGGAAAGTACATGTTGCCATTGTAAAATTTCTTCCCGATTTTACCGATGGAATCATGGTAGAAGTACTTCAGGGGAACATTCAGCCTTTTGGCAAACTCGGTGATGGCCTGGGGGGTATCATCCTCCACCGGGTCAATAAACAGCAGCGCTGCCTTGGGGTATTGTTTGCTGACCAGCTTGTGCAGCTCCGGGATTTCCTCAATGCAGGGAGCGCAATTCACATAAAAGAAGCTGATGATGGTCTTGCCTTCAAACTCCCTGCTGTCAAAACGCTGGCCTTCCATGTTGCTTATCCAGAACTTCGGAGCTCTGGGCTGCTCGGCATATGCGCCCGCAGGCCCCGCCAGCAAAAGCCCCACAAGGACAGCCAGCCACAGCGCTCTCAAGTTCTTCTGCCCCAATAAAAATCCATTCCTGATTTCGACCTGATTCATTAAAGTATTCCTCGTGACTGGTACTGTTTAATCCGTTTCAAATTCGTTGAGCATCTGCCCCAGTTCCGCCCGGTTCCACTTGGACACCACCTTTTCGGCGTTTTTCTGGTATTGCTCGCTGAGCTTTTCCGGAGAGTTATCCCAACGCCGCATGGGAAGAGTCTGGGAGGAAACTTCCACCGTGGTAATCTTTTTCAGCGTACCATTTTTATACTTGTACGCCGCCACATCAGCCTTCATGGTGGTTTTCCCCTGCCACATCAGGGTCTGCTCCTTTTTGGCCTCGGCATCCAGGTTGATCAGAATCGCACCCTTGGAGTTGGTGCTTTTTACGGTCTCCAGCATCTCCTTCTCCAGAGAGCTCATGTCAACCATCTTCACGCCCTTTATCTGCATGTTGTGGTTATCCATCAGCTTGGCCATCCCCTGCGATATATTCTCCCTGGCCAGGGTCAGGTTCTGGTCGGCGTTATCAGCCGCGCTTTTCACATAGAACAAAGCCACGGGGATCGCCACCAGTGGTCCCAGGTCATCGGGCTCGAAGAAGAACTCCCCGCCCTGGTCGCCCTGGTTCTTGATCGAATTCAGGATGGGTGTCTGGCCCACGCCCATCGCCGTGGCCGTGTCGTTGGCCACCGTCTCGGCCAGCCTGTAGCCGAGCAGACTGGCGCTCAGGTATCGCTTCTGGTTGGCCTTGAGTACCCCCAGCAGGTGATAGGCGAAAATGGAGTGTCCGCCCCACTCGGCCCCGCCGTCGGAAACCGGCTCGTTACCCCCCGAGCTGAGCCCCTGAACGCTGGCCAGCCGCGATTTCTCCCGATAGTACCCTGTGTTGGGGGCGCCTGGGCCGGAGGTGTCCTTGGCGCTGCGGGTCAGCAGATTGCCGCTGAAGCAGCTGTCGGAAATAAGCAGCTTGTGCTTGGCCTTGATGGAACGTATGTTGGCCAGCACCTCCTCGTTGGCGATGTAGTTGCTGGAGTCCTCGCCATCCACGGGAATCCACCAGCCCCGTTCGTTCTTGTCGTATTCCCCATGGCCGGCATAGTAGATAACCACCGTGTCATTGGGCTTGGCGTCCCCGGCCAGGTTCAGGAATCCGCGCATGATCTCGCGACGGGTGCCGTTCTTGATCAGGCGTATATTGTCCGGCTTGTACCCATAGCGCTTGATGAGCACCTGGGAAAAGCCCTCCACATCCTTGACGGCTGTTTTCAGCTTGGGCCACTTGGCGGATCGGTATTCGTTGTTGCCGATCAGCAACGCCCGGTTTTCCCCGGGAATCAGATCGTCCTTGGCCTGGGGGGCTTTTTTTGAGTCCAGGGTAAAGCCCCTGGAATTGGGCTTGGCTCCTGGCCCGGCAGCCATGGAATGACCCGCCGCCAGAACAAGCCCCAGTATCAATGCCAACACCAGAGTATATGACTTTTTCATTTTGATTCCCTCTTATTGTAGCTGTGCTTTCCCACCCCTACCGGGGATTTTGTTCCATATATACTCTTTTTATCATGAAAAAGCTACAGATAGCATTTGTTTTTACGAGGTATTCCCATTGTTTCCCAGGGCCGGCCTGGCCACCCGCAAAACGCCCGCAGGACTTCCGGAAATTGCTGAAAATCAAGGCATCGGCTGATGGTGAAAATCGGGGTGGAGGGATTCGAACCCCCGGCCTCCTGCTCCCAAAGCAGGCGCGCTACCAGACTGCGCTACACCCCGTGCCCCGGCCCGGCCGGCCGGAATACATTGCCTATACCTTTCACCGCCCCACCGGGGGGCTGATCATACCAACCGCCCTCCCAGCAGTTCATTCTGGGCCTGCAGGCGCTGACGGATTCCGATTTCTGCCAGGTCCAGCATTTCAGTGAGTCTGGCCCTGGAATACGGTGTTTCCTCCGCCGTGCCCTGAAGCTCTATGAGCTCCAGTGAATCGGTCATGACCACGTTCATGTCCACCTCGCCAGAGGAATCCTCGGCGTAATCCGGGTCCAGGATGGCCATATCCCCCAAAAGACCCACGCTGATGGCGGCCACCTGCCCGATCAGTGGCGGTCGGGAAAACTTTCTGCGCTCGCCCAGTTTGCGCAGGGCCAGGGCCAGGGCCACGAATGCGCCGGATATGGCGGCGGTCCTCGTGCCGCCATCGGCCTGGATCACATCGCAGTCCAGCCAGACAGTGTTTTCGCCGAGCACATCCAGCCGGGTCACCGCCCTGAGTGAGCGGCCAATCAGCCGCTGGATCTCCGAGGTCCTGCCTCCCGGCTTGCCCAGGGTGGCTTCCCTGGATGTGCGGGTGGTGGTAGCCCGGGGGAGCATACCATATTCCGCCGTGACCCAGCCCTGGCCCCTGCCCTTGAGAAACTGGGGGACCTTTTCCTCGATGGACGCTGTGCAGATTACCTTGGTATCTCCGGTGACCGCCAGCACAGAGCCTTCGGCGTGCATGGTGAAGTCTGGGGTCAGGATCAGCGGACGCGGATCAGCCGGCCCCCTGTTTCCGGTCCGGGCTGTTTTTTTTCCCTTTTTCATCTTTTAACCTGCTGTTGCAACATTTCATCCATCTGAAGGCACCCTGTCTGATGATTATGGCATACAAAAGCCGGTGCCTGTTCGCGCCGTCACGGTGGAGCGCAGTGCCTGTATTTCGACCGTTCCGCCCGGACTGATGTTGATGGGCTCTCCGGTCAGGACTGGCAGCCCGCGGCCCCCGCAAAAAAGTATCGCACTATTGGCAA
>JAOUPZ010000418.1 GCA_029879595.1 Deltaproteobacteria bacterium
CAGCCAGGATTTCCACTGGGGCCGCAACAAAACATAGATAAACCGTCCGGGGCGGTCCAGGTCCTTGACCAGGAACAGGGCCGTGAGCACCATCATGGCCAGGCCGGCGCCCGCTATGTGCCATTCCTGGCGCAGGGTCAGTTCTCCCAGCCCCAGCAGTTGCAGGGCCAGGGTTATGAAGACCAGCCCGGCCCCGATTGACTTGCTCCACAGGTAGGCCGGGAGTTCCCAGCCCCACAGCACGCCCCGGGCCGGCGCATCATATACCCTGCGGGCCTGGATGGCCTTGGGTGCGGGATCCGGCCGGTCGGGCTCGCACGGCAGCAGGCCTGAAACACGAGGCTTGAGGCCTCTGCGGCCGGAGTTTTTTGCGTAATGACCCACCCCCGACGCCTGCTCTGCCTGGGTATAAATCACATGGGGGGGAGCCGCCGAGGGACGGAGCATGGTCTGCTCGGCCTCGATATAAAACAGCTTGGGCCGGGTATCTTTTTCCGGCTTGCGCACCATCACCCGCTCATGGGAGACCAGCCGGGAAATGCCGGATTCCGGATCGTCCAGATCGCCGGAAGTGATGGCCTGCTCCGGGCATACCACCACGCAGGAGGGCTCAATGCCCTTTTCCACCCGGTGCGCGCAGTAGTTGCACTTGGCGCTGGTTTTGGTTTCCGGGTCTATGTACAGCGAATCGTAGGGGCAGGCCTGCATGCAGGAACGGCAGCCGATGCAGCGCTCCTTGTCAAAGTCCACAATGCCGTTATCCCTGGTGAACAGCGCACCCACCGGGCAGATGGTCACGCAGGGGGCGTTTTCGCAATGATTGCAGCGATGTACGGAAAAATAGCGGCGCGAAAACGGAAACACGCCCTTTTCAATGTATTTTACCCAGGTGCGGTTGACTCCCAGGGCCACAGAATGTTCGGCCTTGCAGGCCACCGTGCAGGCATGGCAGCCGATGCACTTGCGGTTGTCTATTACAAATCCCAGATTCATTATTGTATCGCCAATACGGGTTTTTCTTGCCAATAGGTAAAAAGAACAACACCCTGTATTCAATTCCGGGAGGATTCCGGGGAGGGGAAGCCACCATGGCGGAAAGCCCTATTTTTACGGGCTGCAACAAGCATCAAACCTATGAAAATATACCCATGGGATCAGTGACTTTCTCACAGTGTCTTTTTTCGGATCAATAAAGCGCCCATGCAGCCCGAAATATCCCTCAGCAGCCCCATCGAACTGCCCATGTCCCCGGCCCTGGCCGGTGCGCGCATTCAGGGGGTCTGGCAGGATGGCGACCGGGCGCTGGTTCTGGAGACCCATTCGGGGGCGGCCGGCGTGGCCTGGTGGCTGTTCTCGCTGGACGCCGCCCACACCCGGCTGGAACGCCTTGCGGCCAGGCCCTCCCGGCCCGCCGGCAAGAAGTCCGGGGGGCAGCCCGCCTTCTGTCAGTGGCTGCGTAGTAAGCTGCTGGGCGCGCGCGTGGCTTCCCTGCGGCTCCCCCACCCTCAGATGGTGAAGCTGGAGCTGACAAAGGGCCCCGCCGGGGAGCAGGACCGGTATTTTCTGCTGCTGGAACTCAATCGCAGGGTTTCCAACCTGCTGCTGCTGGACTCGGCGGAAAACCTGCTGATCGCCCTGCGGCACCCGGCCCATGCCGGCCGGAAGATGGGCCCGGGGAAGCCCTATGCGCCGCCGGCGAAGATATACCCCTATCCCGAAGGGGTGCCCCTGGAGATGCGCTATCCCGCCCCGGATACGGAGGAGGAACAGGCCCGGCGGGAGATCTGGCGGAACCTGGAGTCCGGAGAGCCGTCCCGCGCTTCCCCGGAAGGGGGCAAGGGCAACGCCGACGTGGACAGGGAACAGCGGGAAGCCCAGAAGGCGGCCCGGCGGGAGCTGAAGAAAATCCGGCGGCGCAAAGCCAATCTGGAGCAGGATCTGGAGGGCGTATCCCAGGCCGGGGAATGGCTCCGCCTAGGCGAACTGCTCCAGATCAACTCACATCTTATCAGGCCCGGCATGAGCAGCCTCACAGTGCCGGACGTTTTCCAGCCCGGTCAGCCGGAGACGGTCATTGAACTGGACCCCGGAGCCACGCCGGGAGAGAACATGGAGCGGCACTTCCGCCGGGCCCGCAAGCTTACCGCCTCGGAACCCCATGTGCGCGAAAGGCTGGTCCGCGCCGAAGAGGAGGAACGGGCCTGGGAGGGGCTGCTGGGACTGCTGGGGGGTGAGGAAGGGCCCGCGGATGCGGGAGTCCCTGGCTGGGATGCGATTAGGCAGGAGGCCCGGACCCGCTATCCTGCCGAGGCCCGCCGGCTGGGACTTTTCGGTGGAGTAGCTCGTGGTGTAGCTGGTGGAGTTACTGGCGGAGTGGCTGCCGGGCGCTCCGTTGCCGCCAGAACCGGAACCTCCGGCGGGATGGCGGAGGAGCCCCCCGGGGTGATCATCCGGACCAGCTCCGATGGCCATACCCTGCTGGCAGGGCGGACCGCAGAGGCCAACGACCGGG
>JAOUPZ010000098.1 GCA_029879595.1 Deltaproteobacteria bacterium
CCGCAGGGCCATGATCACCCCGTCCTCCGACTCTGCGGTGACCTCCAGCTCCGGGGGCAGGGTCTCGCGGATCACATACAGGCTGTGGTAGCGGGCGGCCTCCAGGGGGTTGGGCAGCCCCCGGAAAAACCCCCGGCCATCGTGGCTGACCCGGGTGGGCTTGCCGTGCATGGGGATGCCCAGCACCCCCAGGCGTGCCCCAAAGTGCTCGGCCAGCCCCTGATGCCCCAGGCAGACCCCGAACAGGGGAATGCCCCGGGCCAGCGCCAGCCGCACGATGTCCTCCACGCCCCGTTCTGCCGGGGTGCCCGGCCCGGGTGAGAGAAACACCAGGTCCGGGCGCAGCTCATCCAGAAAACCCTCGGGGAACCCGGGGCGCACGGTGGTCACCTCTGCGCCGGTGACCCGCACATAGGAGGCCAGGGTGTGCACGAAGCTGTCCAGGAAGTCCACGAAAAGCACCCGCCGGCCCCGCCCGGTGTCCCGGCGGCGGTCCGCCCCGCCGGGGGCGGGCTTCTGCCGCACTATGCCCACGGCGGCCTCCAGGAACGCCGAAGCCTTGTGGTAGGTCTCGCGCTCCTCCGAGGCGGGATCGGAGTGATACAGCAGCGTGGCCCCGGCGCGCACCCGGGCCTGGCCATGTTCCAGGTGCACGGTGCGCAGGGTCATGCCGGTATTCAGGTCGCCGGAGACGCTGAAGTAGCCCACCGCGCCGGCATACCAGCGCCGGGGTGAGTTCTCCTGATCCTCAATGGTTTGCAGGGCCACCGGCTTGGGGGCCCCGGTGACCGTACAGGCCCACAGATGTGTGGCAAAGGCGTCCAGGGCGTCATAGTCCCCGGCCAGTTCGCCCTCCACATGATCCACCGTGTGCACCACCCGTGAATACATCTCCAGCATGCGCCTGCCGATCAGCCTGACGGTGCCCGGCACGCAGACCCGGGTCATGTCGTTGCGGTCCACGTCGGTGCACATGGTCAGCTCGGACTCCTCCTTGTCCGACGAGATGAGCGCCTTTATATGCGCGGCGGTTTCCATGGGGGATTCACCCACGGGAACCGTGCCGGAGATGGGGCTGGTTTCCACCCGCCGGCCCTGGGCCCGCACGAACATCTCCGGCGAGGCCCCCACCAGCTGCTCTGTGCCCATGTTGATCAAAAAGCTGTAGGGGCTGGGATTGTGCCGGCAGATGGTGCGGAACAGTCCGGTGGGCGTGCCGGAGAAAGGCGTGGAAAAGGTCTGGGACAGCACCACCTCGAAGAACGCCCCCTCCTTGCAGCCCTGGCGGACATGCTCCACCTTTTTCTCGAACTCGCCGGGTGCGTGGTCACAGGTGATCTCGCCGGGCTTGCCGGAGGCGGGCCCGGGCAGGGGATACTCCCGGCCGCCCTGGCCGCCTTCGCGGGACGGCCCCGCGGGCGTTGCGAAGTCGAACACATGCCGGTGCGCCCGCTCCATGCGCCGGTCCACCATCACCACGTCCGTGGCCAAAAACAGGCAGCAGTCCACCTGCTCCGGGTCGCGCTCATGCTTCATGCGCAGGGTCTCGAACTGAAACACCAGGTCGAACCCGAAGGCCCCGTAGAAGCCCAGCTCGCCCTGGGAGCAGCCCAGCTGCCCGATCAGGGACCGCATGATGGAAAATACCGAGGGCTGCCGGCTGCGCTCCTCCTCGCAGAAGAACTCCGGCGGCAGGATTATGGAACCGCCCAGGGAGTCCGGCCCCTCCTCCAGACCCGCGATATGCGGATGTCCGCTCAGGGCCGGGGCCAGGATGGTGAGCAGGCGCCGCCCCTCGCCATTGAGGGCGTTCAGGAAGAACCGCCGCCCCTTGACGAGCAGCTCCACCGGGGGGTCCACAAACCCGATGTCCCAGCGGGCATAGCGGTCGGGGACCTCGTAGTTGCTTACCAGCAGGGCTCCCTTGCGGGTTTCGATGTTTTTCCACACCTCATCCAGCGCCGTGGCCGGGTCCAGGGTGGTGACCGTGTGGGTCCCCTGAACCCCGCCGGCGGTGCTGAAAGATTCGCTGTATTCTTCCCCTTTGGGCCGGATTGTATTTTTTCCCATTGTTTTATCCATGTTCTCGTTTTTTAACCCTCCTGCCGTCGCCCCGCCGGGGGGCCGTCCAGAGGCGTTCCTTATCTGAATTGTGTACAAAACAAAAAGCGGTACGAAACAAAAAACCGTGAAACCCGCTCCTGATGAGGAAAGGCTTCACGGTCGCATTTGGCGGCGGCGTCCACCGCCGCATCGCATTGCCCCGATCCAAATAGGGGCGCATCAAACCATACCGGCCTCCTCACGCTTCCTGCCGCGCCAGCTGCGCCAAGGCCAGGCCACCACGGCCTGAAGGCCGTTGCGGGAAAGATTCGCTTGTTGCCGTTGTGTGTTCATTTTTCCAGGTTATCCGGTTTACCGCCCCTTGATATCAGGAGTGGAAGATCGTCACGTCTGATCATTATCACTGTAATTTATGGCATGGATATTTCCGCCCTGGCAAGGCAAAAAAAATCACGGGCGAACAGCCCTCGTCATTTCCAGCGGTACCCCAGGCCCAGACGCAGGCCCACCAGATCCACCACGGAGCCGGCAGGCATTTCCAGACCCCGGGCCTCATCCCCCTGGATGATTATGGACCAGCCCCCCGGGCCCTCCAGCCCCAGCACAAACCCCCTGCCGGCTCTGCGGTTGGAAAGCTCGAAGTCGGTGGAATAGCGCTTTTCACTGATGGCGGCGGCATAGACCCCCCGGTGGAAGCCCATGAACAGCGGCCCCATCCAGAGCCTGAACTGCAGGCCGACGGCCCCGGTCTTTACATCGGATTGCCCTTCCTGCCCGGGTATCCGGGCCCGGCCAACATTGTCCGAGCCGAACAGGGCCAGGGAGAACGCCTCCCCCAACGCCCACTGATAATCCATCCCCACGCCAAAGGACGTGCGGCCATATTCCTTTGCGGTGGTCTGCTCGGATATTTTCAGCCCGCCCCCCAGAAGAAACAGTCCCAGGCCGTTTTGAACCCCGGCCTGGGCACCACCCGGGGCGGCAAGCACCCACAGGCAGAACCAGAAAAGCCCCGCCGCCACCGCCAGCTTTCGTTTCATGCTTCACCCCGCGCAGATTCCCAGCCTCGGCCCTGGAAAAACCCCAGGGATGTATGTGACAATTCTAGCACAGGCACCCCTTCCGGGCATTGATATCCGGTTTTTCCTGTGTAAGAATTCCAGGATAGGCAAATGAAGATTCCGTTCACGGCCCCGCCCGGAACGCCTTTGAAGACACAGGAATACACAGAAAGACAACAGGCAGAAAAACTGAACTAACAGAAACAACCGCGCACCGGAATACAATATGCTCAAGCTGGAAATCATTACGCCCGACAGAAAGGTTCTTTCCACGGAAACCCCCTGGGTTACCGTTCCCGGCGAAATGGGCGAACTGGGGGTGCTTCCCCAGCATCTGCCCCTGCTGACCACCCTGGAAAGTGGAGTTTTGCAGTACGAGCAATCCGGCAAGCCTGTCAAAATGGCGATCCACTACGGCTATGCCAGCATAATCGACGACAAGGTCACCGTGCTTTCGGAGATGGTGGAGCAGGGCGGGCATATCGACATCGAACGCGCCAAAAAGGCCGAGCTCAAGGCCCGCGAGGAGATCCAGCGCCTGCTGGCCAAGCAGGACGAGGAAAACCACCGCATGAACAAATACGAGGCCAAGCTCAAGCGGGCCCTGATCCGCCAGCAGGCCAGCGGCAACTGAGTTTTCCGCGAATTACCCCCCAGGACAAGTACCTGAAGCGCCCAAGGCAGGCCGGGCCTCAAGCCCGGCAGCCTGCCGGCAGCGCCGCCCGCAACCCGCCCGGAACTCACATATCAGAAGTGATAGCTGAACAGAGCGCTGGTATTGGTGATGCTGGCCCCCTTGCCGGGAATGGCGCCGGCCAAGGTGCCGCTGGCGGTCTTCACCGACAGTTCATCGAAAGTCACACTGATCTTGTTGAAGGATACCTCCAAGCCCCATTTGCCAAAGATTTTTTCGAAACCGACGCCATAACCCGTACCCCCGCCGCTGAATTCGGCTTCAAAATAATTAACACCGTCTGAAGTGGCGGCGTTTTCATAGGTAAGAATGCCCGCGCTCAGCCCAAGCCGGGCAAAAAGGCTCAGGTTGTCGCTGTCAGTGGAAAACCGGGGGCCGATTATCCCCGCTGACAAGGTGGCCGACTGGCCGGGAAACCCGGGAGCATCGAACCTGGCACTGTGGGAGGTCGAGGAAAAATAGTACTCCAGGGATGCATTCTCGTTGAACCCGTATCCCAGCAGCAGGGCCAGGCCGCTGCCCGGAGCCAGTTTTCCCGGCGCTACCACCACCGTCATTCCTGGGTCCATGTAGCCATCGTTACCTTCGAATCCGCCGCTCATGCTCTGCTTGGCCAGTCCGCCGCCCAGATACCACCCCTTGCGGGCCTGGGCCGGGGTGCTGATGAAGAATGTCACCATTAGTATCAGGCTGAAGAACAATACCAACCCGTAACAGCGAGCCCACGCACTCTTTCCATTCATTTTCCCACTCCTTTAATTTTAACTTCACATTGATCTGATTTTACTTCGGAAGGTCGTTATTATATTACCAGAATTATTTAATTTATCAAAGTTACCGGCTCAGATGTGCCCCTTTTCCCGCAGGCTGGCGTAGGCGTCGTTGCCGATGACCACATGGTCCAGCACAGGAATGCCGATAAGCCCCCCGGCCTCCAGCAACTGCCGGGTGATCTGTATGTCGTCATCCGATGGCTCGGGATCGCCGGAAGGATGGTTGTGCACCAGCAGCACAAAGGCCGCGCTCTCGCGGATGGCCTGCTTGAAAATCTCGCGGGGATGCACCGGCGAGGTATCCAGTGTGCCCAGGGTGACCATATATTCCCCCAGATAGCGGCGGCGGCTGTCCAGCAGCAGCACCAGCATCTGCTCCTGCTTCATGTCCCGTAGGCGCAGCCTGAAGTGCTTGAACACGTCCCAGGGGGTATGGATTTCCACCCCGGGGCGCAGGGGCTCTTCCATCAGCCTCCGGCCCAGGTCCAGGACCAGGCGCAGCCGCTCCGGCCCCGGCTCCCTGTCGCCCAGCAGGTCCCGCAGCTCCTCCAGCCCGCCGTTGGCCAGGCGGCGCAGGGAAACCCCGGCCAGGCGTTCCTTCAACTCGGCGCGGCGCTCCTCGCTCAGGCCGAACACCCCTTGCAGCACCTGGTCCAGCTCCAGGCCTTCGTGGCTTCCCTTCCGGGCCCGGGCCAGGGCGGCGGCGGCCCCGCCCCCGGCCTCCAGTCCGCCGTTGCTCCAGCGGCAATCATCCCTCAGGGGGCACTCCCGGCAGTGGGGCAGCCTGGCACAGGGGCCGGGCAACCCCAGCACCCGGAACGAGCCCGCAAAGGCTTCCGCCAGAAAATCCGCCCGCCAGGGAGCAAGGTCCAGCTCCGCCCCGGCGGTTTTATTACGAATTTCAGTGCTGGTTTCCGTGCTGGTTTCCGTGCTGGTTTCATGGCAGGCCGCCTGCCAGCGGCGCAGGGCCTCGCGTCCCGGAGCCGGGCTGAACAGCCCCTGCTCAAAACGCAGCAGGGCGCTCATTCCGGCCCGCGAGGACATGGTGAATATGCCCATTCTCCGGGGCACGGCGGCGGCCTCCCAGGCCCAGTCGTCTGGGAACATGTCCAGCCAGCGCTCCAGGTCCGAAGGGCCGAACACCGGCCGGCCCGCCGCGCTGGAAAACCCCTGCCGCAGCAGATGCAGCCAGCCGCGCACCGCATCGGCAAGCACCGCCGCCTGCTCCGGCTCCAGTCCGGGCCAGTTGCCCAGCAGCGCCTGCAGGTCGCGCTCGTTGAAGTAATGGGGATTGATGTCCTGAAAAAAGGTATACAGCGGGCGCCACAGCCGGCCGTCCCCCAGGCCGGGATCAAGCCCCACCAGACGTTCCAGGAGAAAGTCCGTCAGGTGTCCATGAAGCGATCCCGCAAGATCGCGGGACACGGACTGACGGGCGCGCAGGTGCAGTTCCCCAAAGAGCTCCAGGGCCCGGGGGGCGTGCTCCCAGGCCGCTATGCGCTCGAAGAATCCGCCTTGCGGTGGCGTGGACCGAACATTCTGTTTCATGCCGATTCCCCCGGCCCGGATCAACCCCCGGCAACCCGGAGCACCTCCGGCATCCGGTCCAGGAATTCATTGAAAAGGGGCCACAATTCCTCCGGCGTGACCCCATCGCGCAGCAGGGCCTCGCCGGGACGGCGCAGCAGCACAAAGCGCAGGCTGGCGCCGCTGGCCTTTTTGTCGTGCAGCAGCAGTTCGTCGAACTCGCGCCGGCCCAGGGGCGGCAGTTCCACCGGGACCACCAGCGGACGCAGCAGATCGGATATTCGCCCGAAGGCATCCTCGCGCAGGCAGTCCAGCTTCAGTGAAACAAAGGCGGCGAACAGCATCCCCACGCCCACGGCCTCCCCGTGCAGCACCTTTCCATAGCCGGCGTGGGTTTCGATCAGGTGCCCCAGGCTGTGGCCGAAGTTGAGGATGGCCCTGAGCCCCGCCTCCTTCTCGTCCTGCTCCACCACGGCGGCCTTCACCCGGCAGGAGCGATACACCGCCTCCTCCCAGAACCCCCAGTCGTTTGAGGAAAGCTGTCCGGAGTTTTGCTCCAGAAACCCGAACAGGTCATCATCCTGGATGCAGCCGTGCTTGATCAGCTCAAACAGCCCTGCGCGCAGCTCGCGCGGGGGCAGGGTGGCCAGCAGGGACAGGTCCATCACCACTGCCTCCGGCTGTTTGAATGAGCCGATGGTGTTCTTGCCCCGGGGATGGTTCACCGCCGTTTTGCCGCCCACGCTGCTGTCCACCTGGGAAAGCAGGGTGGTGGGCACCTGCACCAGGGGCATGCCGCGCATGAAGGTGGCGGCGCAGAACCCGGCCATATCACCTACCACGCCCCCTCCAAAGGCCAGCGCCAGGGTTTTGCGGGTGGCCTGAAGCTCCATCAGCCCGTCGTACAGGCCCGAGAGCGTCTCCAGGCTCTTGTACTGCTCCCCGTCGGGCACCTCCAGGGTGTGCACCCTGAGGCCGGTTCCCTCCAGGGCCCGGTCGATGCGTCCGGGATAAAGCCCTGCTATGGTGTCATTGGTAATGACCACCACGCGGTCGCAGCGGGTTTTCAGCACCTCCCGGGGGAGGTATTCGTCCAGGATTCCCTCGCCCATGTGAATGGGGTAGGAATGTCCGGGCAGGGTGACATTAAGGGTTCGCATAAGTGATAATTTCCTAATAATTGGCTCACTGCCGGTATATAACCTTACCGGGACAGCGGAGCATTCCACAAGCCCGGAGACCAACGCCCTGGCTCGCCACTGGCGGCCCCGGCCTACATAAAGCATGTCCGAACACCTGAAGCACATTCTGGACAACCTGCCCACCACCCCCGGTGTGTACCAGCACCTGGACGGCCGGGGGCATGTGCTGTACGTGGGCAAGGCCAAGAACCTGCGCAGCCGCGTCCGCTCATACTTCCAGCCCTCGGCGGAGCATCCCCCGCGGCTGGCGTCCATGGTAAGCCAGGTCCGCGACATCAGGCTCATCCAGACCGGCACGGAGGCCGAGGCGCTGATCCTGGAAGCCAACCTGATCAAGAAGCTCCGCCCCCGCTACAATATCCTGTACAAGGACGACAAGTCCTACCCGTTCTTCAAGCTCACCACCGGCGAGGCGTTTCCCCGGCTGTTTCTGACCCGGGAGAACTTCGACCGCGACGCCGAATACTTCGGGCCGTACATATCCGTGCGGGACGCCCGCGAAACCCTGAACACGGTGCGGAGGCACTTCCGGCTGCGCACCAGCAAGATGAAGCTGGACGGCAGCCGGGTCTACCGCCCCTGCATCAACTTTCAGCTGGGGCGCTGCCTGGCCCCCTGCCGGGGCACGGTGACCCGCGAGGAATACGGCGTGCAGGTGGAAAAGGTGCGCATGTTCCTGCAGGGGCGCGACCGTGAGCTGATCGACGGCCTGGAGCGGGAAATGGCCGAGCACAGCGCCGCGCTGCGCTATGAGGAGGCGGCCCGGGTGCGGGACGCCATCGCTGCGGTGCGCCGCACCCTGGAAAAGCAGCAGGTGCTGGTGCCCGACACCCGCGCCGACCAGGACGTGTTCGCCCTGGCCCGGCAGGCCCACTTTGCCGGGGCCGGCGTGCTGTTCATCCGCCACGGCCGGCTGATCGGCAGCGATTTTTTGCTGCTGCAGCGCACCGAGGGCATGGATGACGCGGAGATACTGCGCTCGGTGCTGGCCCGGCTGTATTCGCGGCCGGCGGCCGTGTTCCCCCGCGAGGTGCTGCTGCCCCTGCCCGTGGAGGACATGGATGTGCTGGAGGATTTCCTGAGCCGCGAAAAAGGCTCCCGGGTCCGGGTGCACGTCGTGCAAAAGGGGGAGAAGAAACGCCTGCTGGAGCTGGCCGGGCGCAATGCCCGGCACAGCCTGGCCGAGCGGCTCACCCGGGTGGTGGACGACGAGACGGTGCTGGAGGAAGTCCGCCGCGAGCTGAAGCTGGCGCGGCTGCCGCGCCGGGTGGAGGCCTTCGATATATCCAATATCCAGGGTACGGACACGGTGGCCTCCATGGTGGTGTTCGAGGACAACCGGCCGGCCAAGGAGGATTACCGCAAATACGCCATCCGCTCGGCTGGCGAGCGCACGCCCCGGCCCGATGTTTCCGCCGGCGGTCTGTCTGCCGGCCTAGCTGCCGGCCAAGCTGCCGGGCGTGGCGCTGGTTATGGCGGCGGCCCCGATGACTTTCTGGCCATGTACGAAGTGCTGACCCGCCGCTACCGCAGAACCGCCGGAGGAGAGCACCCCCTGCCGGACCTGATCCTGATAGACGGCGGCAAGGGCCAGCTCAACATCGCCATCCAGGTGCTGGGCGAACTGGGTATCTCCCTGGGGGATGTGGACCTGGTCTCGCTGGCCAAGGGGCGCACGGAAAAACGCTCCGGCGGCCGGAGCGGTGTCGCCCCGGAGGTGGATTACGAATACGTCGTCAAGCCCCACCGCAAGAACGAACTGCGCCTGCGCAGCAACTCCACGGCCCTGCACTTTCTCCAGCGCGTGCGCGATGAGTCACACCGGTTTGCCGTGAAATACCATCGTGAGCTGCGCCGCCGCAGGAACCTGCGCACCGGTTTGCTGGAACTGGAGGGGGTGGGGCCGACCCGCGCCAAGGCCCTGCTCAGGCACTTCGGCTCACTGCGCCGGGTGCGTTCGGCCAGCCTGGCAGAACTGCTGCAGGTGCCCGGCCTGCCCCGCAAGGCCGCCGAGAGCATCCACGCCGCGCTGGGAGGAGGCCAATAGCGGGCTTCCGGCCCTTCAGTGATGCCGCGCCAGGAACTCCAGCAGGCTGCGGTTGAACAGCCCCGGCTGCTCGATATTGCACAGATGGGCCGACTCGGGGATGATCTTCAGCTCCGCCCCCTTGATGCGTCCCTGGATTTCGCGGGCCATTTCCACCGTGGTGCCCGGGTCCTGCTCGCCCACCACCACCAGGGTGGGTGTTGTGATGGCCCGGATGCTCTGGCGCTGGTCCATGTCACGGATCGCAGAGCCGCAGGCGCAGTATCCCTCCACCGG
>JAOUPZ010000420.1 GCA_029879595.1 Deltaproteobacteria bacterium
GGCTCCTGCGGCAAGGGCGCCTCTGGAGGCGCGGCTTCCGGCGGGGAAAGGGGTTTTGGCGTGTCTTCCTGCATATGTTCCGGACCGGGAGTTACCCGGCAATGTTCATTATGATTCCCTGGGGGTTCTAGGCTCTACTGGCGGGAGCTATTTCTTCTCAATCGCCCCGATGACCTCTCCCAGCCGCAAGGGGTGCCCGTGGGCCAGCTTGTCCAGACGGGCCTCGCCGGGCCGGGCCAGCAGCACCACGGTTGAACCCAGCAGAAACCTCCCCAGTTCGGCTCCCTTGTTCAGTTCGTGGGGTTGGGGCAGGGTCATGGCCAGTTCCCTGGCACCGGGCTGGTTGCTGGTCACGGAGTGATAGACCACCTTGATGCCTCCCACCACGGTGGCCCCCACGGCCACCAGCGCCATCTGTCCGAAGTCCGTGTCCAGCCAGCTGACAATCCGTTCATTGCGCGAAAACAGCCGGGGCACTCCGTTCACCCCCGAGGGGCTTACCGTCCACAACTCGCCCGGCAGGTAATGGAATCCGCTGACCCGGCCCCGGCAGGGGGTGTGAATGCGGTGATAGTCCCGGGGGCTCAGGTAAATGGTGATGAATGTTCCACCGTCGTAGCTCTCCCAGCCCGGGCCGCCCCCCAGGAGTTCCTGCAGCGAATAGCTCAGGCCCTTGGCCTGATAAAGCCTGCCTTCGCGAATTTCACCTGACTCGCTGACCCTGCCGTCCACAGGGCTGACAAGCGAGTTTTTCCCCGGGTCGATGGGGCGGGCGCCCGGCTTGAGGGGCCGTGCAAAGAACTCGTTGAAGTTCTCCCAGCTTCCCGAGGCGGGTAATTCAAACTGACCCATGTCTATGCCGAACCAGGCAACGTAAACCCTTATCAGGGGAGCCAGCAGCCACGGCGGCGCAGAGGCCTGGGCCAGCTTTCCCATCATCCGGCTGAATCCGCTTTTGGGAAAAAGCAGGAACAGATAGTAATATAGTTTGCCCATTTTTTTTCCGGTGCTTTTTATTTGAATTATACGCCTGGCCGGGGCTCGGGCCAGCGCCTCAGGCGCTGGCGGAGCCTTCCTGTGAGGGTGCCTGTGGGGGTGGAGGCTCATCGTCGCCTGTCTTCCCCAGCATCTCGTTCAGATCCTTGCCGTCCACGGTCTCTTTTTCCATCAGCCTGTCCGCCAGGGTGTCCAGCACCTGCCGGTGTTCCTGCAACAGGCTTTTGGCCTTGTTGTAGCTGCTGACAATGATCTCATTCACTTCCTGGTCAATCAGCTCGGCGGTATCCTCCCCGTATGTCCTGTCCACCCCGATATCCCGGCCCAGCACATGCTGTTCCTCGCCGGCGTCCAGGGTGATGGGGCCGATGGCGTCGCTCATCCCGTACATGGTCACCATGTTGCGGGCCATCTGGGTGGCCTGCTTTATGTCGTTGCTGGCCCCGGTGGTGATCTCATCGAACACCAGTTCCTCAGCCGCTCTGCCCCCCATGGCCACCTTGATCCGGGTCAGCAGATATTCCCGGTCATAATTGTGAAGCTCCTCGGCGGGAAGGTAGGAGGTAAGTCCCAGCGCCTGCCCCCGCGGCACAATAGTTATCTTGTGGACAGGCTCGGAGTTGGACAGCAGCGCGGATACCAGGGCGTGACCCGCCTCGTGGTAGGCCGTGTTCCTGCGCTCTTCCTCGCTCATGAGCATGCTTCGGCGCTCCGGGCCCATCAGCACCTTGTCCCGCGCCCATTCCAGATGTTGCAGGTTAACGGACTTGCCGTTTTTGCGGGCGGCATACAGTGCGGCCTCGTTGATCAGGTTGCGCAGGTCGGCTCCGGAAAAGCCGGGCGTACCCTTGGCCACCACGGAAAGATCCACTCCCCGGGCCAGCTTTACCTTGGCTCCATGGATGCCCAGGATGCGCTCCCGGCCCTTCACATCGGGCAGGGGCACGGTAATGTTGCGGTCGAACCGGCCCGGACGCAGTAGGGCCTGATCCAGCACATCCACCCTGTTGGTGGCGGCGATCACTATCACCCCCTCGCTGGTGTCAAAGCCGTCCATTTCCACCAGCAGCTGGTTCAGGGTCTGTTCGCGTTCGTCGTGTCCGCTGCCCAGACCCGCGCCCCGGTGGCGGCCTACCGCGTCAATTTCGTCAATGAAGATGATGCAGGGGGAATTCTTGCGGCCCTCCTCGAACAGGTCGCGCACCCTGCTGGCGCCCACACCCACGAACATTTCCACGAAGTCCGAACCGCTTATGGAGTAAAACGGCACCCCGGCTTCGCCGGAGACAGCCTTGGCCAGCAGGGTCTTGCCCGTGCCGGGAGGGCCCACCATCAGCACGCCCTTGGGGATTTTGCCTCCCAGGCGCCGGAATTTTTGGGGGTCCTTCAGAAAGTCGATGATCTCAGCCAGGTCCTCCTTGGCCTCCTCCACGCCCGCCACATCGGCGAAGGTGGCCAGCTTCTCGTTTTCATCGGTTCGGCGGGCCTTGCTTTTGCCA
>JAOUPZ010000421.1 GCA_029879595.1 Deltaproteobacteria bacterium
TTTCCAGCGAGGCCTGCAGGGCCTCCAGCGAGCCCTGGGTATCGGCCTTGAGCACAATATTGAGGTAGCGCACCTCTTCCACGGTGGAGGTCTGCTGGAGAAAGTCCTCCAGATGCACCCGGCGCTTTTGCAGGTTCTCCTCTTCCTTTTTGTGCTGGGCTCTCATCTGCGCCACGGTGCGGACGGTCTTTTCATCATCGAGCACCACAAACAGGTCCCCCGACTCCGGCAGTTCGTGGTATCCCAGGATTTCCACCGGCGTGCTGGGCCCGGCGGATTTGATCTTGCGATGCTGGTCGTTGTACATGGCCCGGACCCGTCCGAACACACTGCCGGCCACAAAGTGGTCGCCCACCTCCAGCGTACCCCGCGATACCAGCACCGTAGCCACCGGGCCGCGCTGGCGGTCCATGCTCGATTCGATCACATGACCGCGGGCCTTGCCTTCATTGGTAGATTTCAGTTCCAGCATTTCGGCCTGGAGGTGAATCATTTCCAGCAGTTCATCCACACCCTTTCCGGTTTTGGCCGAAAGCGGGACCACCACGGTTTCCCCTCCGAACTCCTCGGGCACCAGCCCGTGTTCCATCAGCTGGGTCTTGATGCGGTCCGGCTGGGCGTTGGGCCGGTCGATCTTGTTCACCGCCACCAGGATGGGCACCCCGGCAGCCTTGGCATGATCAATGGCTTCCCGGGTCTGGGGCATAATACCGTCGTCAGCCGCCACGATCAGGATCACGATGTCTGTCACGTTGGCCCCGCGCTTTCTAAGCGAGGTGAACGCCTCGTGTCCCGGGGTGTCCAGGAACACCATGTCCCCGGCACCGCTTTTCACATAGTAGGCGCCGATATGCTGGGTGATTCCACCGGCTTCCCCCGAGGCGACCCGGCTGGAGCGGATATAGTCGAGCAGGGTGGTCTTGCCATGGTCCACATGGCCCATGATGGTGATGATGGGCGGGCGCGGAGAAAGTTCTGCATCCCTGATCTTCTCCTCCTTGGCCAGGTCCTCCAGGTCAATGATATCAACCTGCACCTGGACATCATATTCCGCGGCGATCAGCTCGGCCGTGGCGCCCTCAATGGCGTCGTTTATGCCGGCCATTATGCCCAGGCCCATGAGCTTGCGGATGATCTCCGGCACCTTGACACCGATGGCGCTGGCGAGGTCGGCCACGGTGATCAGGCCGCCGATGCGGATGGCCTTCTGCCGGGGGTTGAAGGTGTGCTTGGGTTCATCGCTGGCCAGTTTGGGGGCCTTGCGGCGCTTGTCCCCGCTTTTGTTGCGCCGGGGCCGCACCCATTCCTCGTCCCCGCCCACCCTTTCTGTCTGTTTTTCCTTGCGCATGTCGCGCCAACCGCCCTTGCCGGGCACTTCATCAATCGCTTTTCCGGCGCGGCGCCCCTTGCGTACTTCTCCTTCATCCATCCGGTTCCTGCCACGCACCCCTCCGGAGTCTTCATCCACCGGCTTGGGCAATGGCAGACCCTCGACCCTGCGGGGAGCCTGGATACTGGGCTTCCTGGTCTCATCCACCGGCTCCACGGGAGGGGGAGGCTGGAGCAAAGTTTCGCGAGTCTCCAGGCCTTCCTCCGCTGAAGTCTGCGCGGCATCCGGTGTGGAATCGGCCGAGGCGGCGGGCTGCTCTGCAACATCTCCGACCTGCGGCGGAGCCTGATCTGCTTCGGCGTCCTGCCCGGTACCGTCTTCCATATCAAGGGGCATTTCCTCCCGGGTCGCCTGATCTTCCGGCAGGGGGCCGGACTCTCCGAGAGACTCCTGGATCTTGCGGACCTCGCCAGAACGGCGGGCGGATATGATCCTGCGTTTGCGCGGTTTATCTCCCGCGCCATCCTCATCGGCGGACGGTGCTGCCTGTGATTCCACGCGGCTAACCGGTTCGAGCAGCTTCTTTTTCACCTCGTTGACCGTTTTTTCGTCAAGAGGGGTGAAATTGCCCTTCACTTCGTAGCCGAGCGCATTCAGGCGATCTATAAGTTCCTTGCTGGGGATGTTCAGGTCCCGAGCGAGTTCATAAACTTTTATTCCTGGCACGACAACACCCTGGTGTTTGATGCGCGGCAATATGGGCTGCCGCGCCGGTTTTTACCATCAGATAAATCAGACCATGGGACTTTTCTCCACGGCTCGTCAAACTTCAAAAGTTTCCTGCCTGTGCTTCCAGGCAGACATTTCAGGTGGCCTCCTCGGCAGGCTCTTCGGCAGGCTCTTCGACAGCCTTTTCCGGGGCGGCTTCTGCGGCAGGCTCTGCGGCAGGCTCGGCTTGCGCCGGGGGCTGTTCCTCCGGTGCCGCCGCCACAGACTCAGTATCCGGTTGCGGTGCCGGTGCTTCCGCCGGTGCTTCCGCCGGTGCTTCCGCCGGTGCTTCCGCCGGTGCAGCCTCGACAGCCGCCTCGGCGTCAGGTTCAGCGTCGGGTGCGGCGGCCGGCTCCTGCAGCGACGATCCGGCCAGGGCCGCCTCAGCTGCGGCA
>JAOUPZ010000422.1 GCA_029879595.1 Deltaproteobacteria bacterium
GCAGTGGACTACTGGGGTTTGTGAGAGTAACAACCTGCTGAAATGAACCAACCGGAACCGATCGGAAAGACATGGAACTGAAAGTAAAAACAGTGGACCGCCAACGGGGATTTGCAGAGGAACTGTACCTGCCGGCCATCATGACCGGGCTGAAGCTGACCGTCCGTCACTGGACAAGGAACATCTTCGGCAAAAAGGACGTGGTCACCATCCAGTATCCGGAGGAAACCCGCCGTATCGCCCCCCGCTACCGGGGGAGGCACCGGCTGCTGGTCCGCGAGGATGGCTTCATCAAGTGCGTGGCCTGCTACATGTGCGAGGAGGTCTGCCCCGCCAACTGCATTCACATCGACGCCGGGGAGCACCCCGATAAATCGGTGGAAAAGTACCCGGTGGTTTTTGATATCGATGAACTGCGCTGCGTGTTCTGCGGGCTGTGTGTGGAAGCCTGCCCCAAGGATGCCATCCGGATGGACACCGGCATAATCTCACTGGCTTTTTCCCGCCGCGAAAGGTTCGATTTCACCCGCGACCTGCTCAAGGATCACTACCACGAGAACGAGAAGACCAAGTTTCATGCCGTGCCCAGCCCGGCCAGCGACCCTGAGGCCCTGCCCAATTCCACCGGAAAGCTGGCTGAGTGAAGGTGCTCACGGACCCGCGCTGATTATCAACAAAGCATTGACGGGGCGTGGTAATAAGGGCATATTTTTAATGGCTGTATCCGTAAAATATGAGTTAAATTACTTTTTGCGAAACTGGCCCTGGGGGAACCTGGCTGGTTCACCATGACGGATTCGTTTGAATTTCTGGACGGAAGTGACCGGGCTGCAAAACCCGGCATGGATTGAAATTATCCGGGACGATTAAAAAAATATCGAAGATTTTAAAGGCTGGCTCACTGGAGATCCAGGCTGGCCCCGGCGGGAAGCTCACTTCGCGCCACAAACATTCCGCAATAAACTTCATAGCAACTGAAAACCGCTACCGGGAGGAAGCGCCATGTCTGGTTTCAGAACAGAACTTTCAAGTCAGATTTTCAAGGGGAAAACCCCCACGATTTTAACCGTGCTGTTTCTGCTGCTGGCCACCCTGGCCTTCAGTGGCTGCAACATCAGTGAAAGCAGCGGGGGCAAGGACACTAAAACCATTGGGGACCCAACCGACCCCGACTCACCCCAGGTGATAAAATACCCCGGCCAGTTGCCGTTCACGGACAGCCTGAGCAAAATCGATCCCTATACGGGCTCGGGTGGAATCAGTTATTATAAAATCGTGGGGCTGAATCCCGGCATCACCTACAGGATTTCCATTTCCAGCACCGCCACCTTTGATACATATTTTGACAGCCTTTCTGTGCTGGTCTATCAGAACCCCGACTGGTCGGGGCTGGAATGTACGTTCTCCTTCAATTCCTACTGGTCTGTTACCTCTCCCTGCCCTGCGGTTTCCAACAGCGAGGGAGAACTGTACGTTGAGCTGACCTCCACGGTATCCGGCAAATTTACCCTGAACGTAGAGGCCATTGTGGGCGAGGGCAGCGCGGCGGCCCCCATTGACCTGACCGGAATCACTCCCTATGACACCGACATACTGGATTACGCCACCAGCTTCTACAAGATCGGCGGGCTGACTCCGGGTGACTCCTACACAGTCAGCACCAGCGCCCACTCAATGACCATGTACAACGACAGCTTCACCACAGCCATCTGCTCGTTGTCGTCAAGCTGCACCTTCACGGCCACGGACAACACCATCTGGTTCACCGTCATGGGTGCCTACGATGATACCCTGTTCACCATATCCTTCGCCGGAAACGGCACTCCCGCGGCCATACCCGCCGAGGGGGCTATCGGCTCCGAACAGGAGATTACTCTTGATACCTTATACTCCGGCAGCGTGAATACCTCCGCCAGCTACTACCATGTGAGCGGATTGACGGCTGGCAGCCGCTACCGGATCACGCTGAGCAATATCTTCGATGACAACGTGGACCTGTATGTTTTCCAGGATGCAACCTATGGCAGCGAGGAGTGTTTCTCCACTGCCGCGGGAACCAGCAGTGAAAAATGCGAGACCGGCGCTCTGGCTGGTACAGAGCTGTGGATAGAGGTGGATGGTTCCGGAGCCCTGCGGCTGCTGGGAGCCTATTACGACCTGCTGGTGGAGCAGTTCTTCCCCAACGAGGGCTCGGGCAGTTCCACACCCCTGGAACTCACTTACGACAATGGTCTGGTGTACAGTGGTTCGGTGGATACCGTCAGCTACTATCTGGTGAGCGGGCTGGCCCCCAATACCAGCTATGTGGTGGAACTGCGTGATTACACCAGCGGTAACAGTAATATAAGCTTTGATCTGTCCAAGACCACCAGCAGTGCTTATAGCTGTTACACCGGTTGGGAGATTTCACCCGGGATAATGACATGCATCATCACCACCAACGCCGATGGCACCATCGCCATAGACGTGGATGAATACAACTACATGCA
>JAOUPZ010000424.1 GCA_029879595.1 Deltaproteobacteria bacterium
GAGGCCGGGACGGTGCTGCAACGATCTGACGGGGCGCAGTACACCACCGATGCGGATGTGACGATTGTTGGGGGCGTGGCCACTGCTGCCGTCTCGGCTTCGGAGGCCGGAGCAGACGGGGATTGCCTGGCCGCAACCAAGCTGACCCTGGCCAGCCCTATTGCCGGGGTGAACAGCGAGGCTACCGTGGACACTGGCGGAATAACCGGCGGCACCGATGATGAAGATGAAGACAGCCTGCATGAAAGGCTACGGAACCGGGTGCAATATGGTGTGCCAAATGGCCGGGTCGGAGATTATGCGACTTGGGCCAGGGAGGTATCCGGAGTGACACGGGCCTGGGATTATCCGCTTTATCTGGGCGGGGGAACGGTGGGCATAACCTTTGTGCTGGATGACCAGGTGGGCAGCATCATCCCGGACGCAGCCAAGGTGGCAGAGGTGCAAGCCTATCTGGAAGATCGCGCCCCGGTGGACTGTACCCCCACTGTATTCGCGCCGGTGGCCGTACCGCTGGACTTTACCGTTTCCCTGACTCCGGACACAGCAGCCGTGCGGGCCGCTGTTGAGGCAGAACTGGAAGACCTGATCCTGCGAAAAGCGGCACCGGGCGGGACTATATATATAAGCCAAATCAACGAGGCCATATCCTTGGCCGAAGGTGAAACGGATCACTCTCTCACAGCTCCAGCGGCGGATGTAGCCCACGGCTTTGGGGAGATCGCTGTCATGGGGGCAATAACATGGGCCTGACGGCGGAAGAATATCTGAGCGCACTTCAGGCCCTTCTGCCACCGGGGGCGGCCTGGACGAGGGAACCGGATGCGGAGCTGAGCAAGTTGTTGCAAGCCTGGGCGGATGAGTTCGCACGGCTGGACGCCCGCGCCAAGGCCCTGCTGGATGAAGCCGACCCGTCATCAGCCGTTGAACTGCTCCCTGATTGGGAGACGATATGCAGCCTGGACGGCACCGGCACCGAGGCTGACCGGCAGGCCGCCCTGGGCGGGCACCTGAACGCCACCGGCGGAGTAAGCGGCCCTTATTTCACAGGGCTTGCCGAAGACCTGGGAGTGTCCATTTCTATCACCCGCTACAAGCCTTTCAAGACGGGGTGGAACACGGTCGGAGAGGCATTGACAAACGGTGACTGGATTTACACCTGGCGGGTGATCGGCCCGGTGGCCACCAGTGCCGAAATAAAGGCAGCTCTGGAGACACTGTTCGAGGCCGAAAAACCGGCCCATACCATCGTTATTTTCGACTGGAGTTCATAATGCACAGAGTTGACGGCCCCGGCCACGATAACAACCAATTCACAGAAGGCGATCCCGGGCAGGGTATCGAGCCGACAACGGTAACCGCTGATATCGCCAATGCCCTACAGGAGGAAATTGCGCAGACTATCGAGGCCACCGGACTGGGTCTGGAAAAGGCCGACAACACCCAGCTTTGGAAGGCCATCCGAAAGGCGGTGGAACTCCCCGAACCATTGCTTGACCTGCCATTACAAAACGACCTGGTTCCCCGGCGCGGTGCGGGGGTGTTGTCATATGGAAGAGGCGGAACCGGCACCATTGTGGATCGCTACGGCAAAGTCATAACGGCGGCTATTGATGAGCCACGATTTTCAGAAAAAGGATTACTTATCGAGGGGCAAGCGGAAAACCTGCTTGTTAAATCCGAGAAGCTGGAAAATGCCATCTGGATAAAAACTAATGTCTCTGTAACCGCTGATGCTACCACAGCACCTGATGGCACTCTGACTGCCGATAAGATTGTTGAAAATACAGCCGACTCATACCATTACGGATACAAATCCATTTCTGTTACCTCCGGCAAACAGTACAAACTGTCGGCTTTCATAAAAAAAGGCTCAGGAACCCGCAATGCTGTACTTGAATATTATTCATCGGGGGGGCTTTTTCCCCAGGCGGGGTTAATTGTTGACCCGGCTGATGGTTCGGTGGTGTTCGCAGACCCTGACCTGGACGATTACGATGTGATGCCCGCCGCCGATGGATTTTGGCATGTCTTCGCAATAGCAACTGCAACAGGAACCGGGTCAGCGAACGTCAGCCCGTTCGGCATGGTGAACGGGACATCTCAGTCATACCTTGGCGATGGTTCCAGCAGCATTTATTTTTGGGGTGTTGACTGCAAAGAACACGGGATAATGGATTCATACATTCCCACCGATGCTGCCACGGCCACAAGGCTCGCCGATAGCTTGAGCATTCCCGCTCACGGAAACATTCCGCTGGCTGAAGACGATTGGGCAATGGTCGCCACGTATTATTTGCTTGGGGCAAAGGCGAGTGGCGCACAGGATGTGATCCGGATTGTTGGAGAAACAACCCGTGGAATAAGAGCCTCATATAATGGATCGAGGCAGTTAATTGGATTTGCAGGAGACACCTTCATTTATGGAACCATTATACCTGCCAGGACGCATGTCCGGGCGGGCCTTCGGTGCCTTGATGGCGT
>JAOUPZ010000423.1 GCA_029879595.1 Deltaproteobacteria bacterium
TCATGCCCCATGAGCAATCTGTACCTGGGCGGGATGATGGATTATGAAAGCCTCCAGTTTGAGTACAGCAACCTGCCCAAGCAGGGAATCAACGTGTTTCACGAGAAGGTTTTCGGAGTCGACCGCGGCGCACGTACCTTGCAGACCAGCGGTGGAAACATCAAGTATGACTATCTGGTTCTGGCCGTGGGCATTGACTACATGTGGGAAACCATCGAAGGAATGTGGGAGGCCCGCCACCATGTCCCGGTGGCCTTCAAGCCGGGTGCCGAGCATCTGATGCTCCGCCGCCAGTTGGAGGACTTCGAGGGCGGTACCATGGTTTTGGCCATACCCAAGGGCCCCATCCGCTGCCCGCCCGGCCCCTATGAGCGTGCCGCCATGCTGGCCCACCATATCAAATCCAACAAGATCAAGGGCAAGCTGCTCATCCTGGACGCCAACGACAAGCCCATGAGCAAGGGCCCCGGCTTCCTGGGCGCCTACAAGGATCTCTATGGCGGGATCGTTGAGTACAGCCCGGATCATGTGGTGGAGAAGGTGGACCACAAGAACAAGGTCATCCATCACTCCTTCGGCAAGACCAAGTACGACATGGCCAATATCATCCCGCAGATGAAGGCCTCTCAACTGGTCCACACCGCCGGTGTCAGCGATGGCCGCTGGGTGGAGGTGAACCCCAAGACTCTCCAGACCAAGAAGGACGATCGTGTATTCGTGGTCGGGGACGTTATCGGCGGACAGCCCTTCCCCAAGTCCGGCTTCACGGCCTTCACGCTTGGCAAGATGCTGGCCACCCAGATCGCCAACATCATGCAGGGCAAAAAGCCCACCGCGCCGGGAATATCCAACACCTGCTATTCCACTGTGGACGGCATGGCCAAGCCTTTCGGAACGGCCATCGATGTGACCCATACCTTCAGCTGGAACGAGAAGGACTTCAAATGGGAACGCGAAGCCAAGGCCAATCTGGAGCGCACCGGACAGATCGCCGCCGCCTCACGCGAGTGGGCCCGCGGTATCTGGTTTGAAATGTTCGGCGAGCATTCCTGATCCGCCGGATGCTTTAACTATCCGCCCCCTGCCACGGTTCGCCGCCGGCAGGGGGCTGCGATTGAAATACAACTCTTTACTTTTTTTTCTGGCAGGCCGGAATAACCCGGATGCGGAGAGTTCGCGAGAACATACATTTATCGCAGGAGCAAACAGGTAAATGCGCAGGCGAAAGCTGATAAAAACAGCCGGGGTGCTGGGGCTGGGCACATTGTTATCCAATGGGTCGATTTTTCTGCCCGGTACTTCCTATGCCTTCCAGGAACACGGAAAAGCCAAACTTCTGGGTGATGATGACAAGCCGCTGAAGGCCTCATCCCTCAAGCCCAAGGAGAACTATATATTTTTCTACCCGTTCAGGGCTACACCCTGCCTGCTGGTTGACCTGGGTGAAAAGGTCGCTGCCCAGCAGGTGCCCACCGCTGATGGGGGCATGTTCGACTGGAAGGGCGGTGCGGGAAAAAGCGGGGGGCTGGTGGCCTTCACGGCGATCTGCTCTCACATGCAGAGCCATCCCACCGAGTTTTTTTCCCCCATCCAATATGATGAGAAGCTGGGAAATATCCACTGCTGCGTGCATCGCAGCCTGTTCGAAGCCAAAGGCGGCGGCAAGGTGCTCACCAAGCCGGCGGAAAAACCCCTGGCCATGATCACACTGGAATGGGACAAGGCCAGTGACGAGATAACGGCCACCGGTGTTCTGGGGCCGGATACATTCGACCTGTTCTTCCGCCAGTTCAAGCTGGATATCAGGGCCAGGTACGGCTCCACCATGAATGCCAAGCAGTCGGTAGAGTCCTGTCCGGTGCAGACCCTGGCAAAATATTCAGGCACAGTTCTCGCCTGTCCCAATATTCCCCTTGAGTAACAGATCAAGCATTATATCCACGGTCTTTTGGAGGTCAGATGTCAGACAAACCGGGCGTCTCCACGGAGAAAAAGCATCCCCATATCCTGCAGGATGAAATCAACGCCCTTTTCAAATCAGAGTGGCAGCCCTGGGTGGGGGGCATTCTGATCGGCATCATCAGCGTCCTGATGTACGCCTATTCCCGGCCTTGGGGAGTGGCCCTGGGAGTCAGGAACTGGGGCGAGTGGATGCTGTATCCACTGGGGGTAGTGAAAAGTGCGCCGCCCTCGCCGCTGAGCTTCACCACATCGGTAACCAACCTCAGCCTTATCTACGGTTCGTTCGTGGCCTCGTTGCTGGCCGGCCAGTTTGCTCTCCGCATGCCCAATCTCAGGGACTCCCTGCGGGGTGTCTTCGGAGGGGTGCTCATGGGCATCGGGGCGGCGCTGGGCATGGGCTGCACCATCGGTGGGTTTTATACGTCCTTCATTTCCCTTTCGCTGGCGGGCCCTCTGATGATGGCCGGGCTCCTGATGGGGGCCTACCTGGGGCTGAAACTTCTCATCTGGGACATCAGCCGC
>JAOUPZ010000099.1 GCA_029879595.1 Deltaproteobacteria bacterium
TGGTGATATCGGTGGTTATGAGAATCACCGATTCAATTTTTTCCCCGCCGGCCTGTCTCTCGTTAACGCTTCTTACCGCACTTACTCTGGTGGAATACCAAAGCACCCTGTTGGGCGCCACTTCCACCATGGTTTCATAGGATGCTGCCTCGCCGGTCTGAAACACGCTTTCCACAACCTTGCGGACTTTTTCGCGGTGATCGTCAGGCACGAAGTCCAGCACGCACCTGCCGATGGAGTCCTGCGGGCTGACGTCGCCGTCGGTATGGTTGATAAAGGTGATCCGGAAATCTCTGTCCAGGGTGAGGATTATGTCCGAGGCGCTCTGCACCAGCGACTCCCATCGGGCGGCGGTCTGTTTTTCCTCGGAAATGTCGCGGGTGATGAGCACCACGGCCTCAATGCGGCCGTTGTACTCAACCGGTCCCAGGCGGGTTGAGTACCAGGTCATCCTTCCCCCCGCCCCCCTGGCGGAAATCTCGTAGAAACCCTGCTGCCCCGTTTCAAAAACCCGGCGGATCGACTCTTCCACCAGCCCGCGGTCTTCGGGCGACACATAATCGCAGGCCTTTGTGCCAATGACGGCTTCCACAGGAATGTCGCCTCCGGGAACCCGGTTTATGTAGATGATGTTGCCCAGCCGGTTTACCAGGAAGACGGTGTCCGGGGCGCTCCGGGTGATAGAGCGCCATTTTTCCTCTGAGTCAATGGATCTGTATTCTTCCTCGACAAACGATACCACCTTGTTATGATCGCTTCCGTTTTCCGTACTCATTTTTCCTCTGCCTTTTTTTTGTCCGCCCAGGGCTGCCCTTTTGCGTAAAATATCTCCACTGGCCCGTTAGCCACCCCCGATAAACCGATTACTTCCAGCGATTTACCTGCCGGGGACAGTCAGGAATCCTTAAAACCAGCTATATTTTTTCTTTTAATAACAACCTGCAATAACACTTCTTCTAAAAGCCTAATAAACGCGTGGGGATCGAAAAGGTTCTGCTTTTTCAGGGAACAAGATAAATTTCTACTGGTGGGCTGTATATCGGCAGCAAGGGCCCGCCTCATTGGCGGAGGAAGTATCCCAGCATCTTGTAGGCCAGCCGGGCGGCGAGAAAGTCCGGGGCATGCATCCCGGGCAGGGGGGCCAGCTCCACCACATCGGCGGCCAGCACGCGACGGGCGGCAGTCTTGCGCAGCAGCCCCAGGCAGGTGTGCCAGTCCAGCCCCCCGGGGACCGGAGTGCCGGTGGCGGGCATGATGGACGGATCCAGTCCGTCCAGATCGAAGGTGACGTAAACCTCATCCCCCAACCGGGCCAGCACCTCGTCCATCCAGCGCTCATCCCGGCCCGCCGACAGGATGCGGTGAGCCCAGAACACCCCGTCTTCCAGGGCGTGGCTCCGCATGTACTCCCGCTCCTCCGCGCTGAGGGCGCGCAGTCCCACCTGCACCAGCGGCAGGCCCAGTTCATTGGCCCGGGCCATTACGCAGGCGTGGCTGAAGGGTGTTCCCAGGTATTCTTCGCGCAGGTCGGCATGGGCGTCAATCTGTAAAACGGAGAAGGGCCGGCCGCCCCGGACCTCCAGCAGGGCCTGCAGCACCCCCGTGGTCACCGAGTGCTCCCCCCCCAGGGTCAACAGGAAGCGGCCCTGTTCCAGCGGGGGCCGCGCGGCTCCGCGCACCGCCTCCACAACCGCAGCCGGTTTCAGCCCCTGCAGCTCCAGGGCGGGCAGAGTGTACACCCCGGCCTGGTCAGGGCAGCGGTCCAGTTCCTCGTCATAGCGCTCAAGCTGTCCGGAAGCCTCCAGGATGGCCCGCGGCCCGTGGACCGCCCCCTTGCCATAGGAGGCCGTCCCGTCATAGGGGGCGGGCAGCACTACCGCGGCAGCCTCGGAATACTCGCAGCCGGGCGCCTCTTCGGCCCCGAAGCGCAGGGTGTGTTTTCCAATTTTCCCGCCGATGTCAGACCGCCTCCTCGTCGTGGCTCTTGGATGGCTGCCGCCGGGAGAACCTGAGCCGGGAGGAAGCGCCCAGGTAGGTGGGGCCTTCCAGCCCCTCGATATAATGATCCAGCAGGCGCTTGCCGTCCAGGTGCCCCAGAATGCCCTGCCGCACGGCCTGGTTCACCTGGCGTTCCATGCGGTCGATCAGCAGATCCTTGTGAAACTGCACATAGGTAAGCACCTTGGAGAGATTCTCGCCCCTTATCACCTGCTCATAGTGCCAACTGCCATCCTCGTTCAGGGCCACATGGATGGCGTCGGTATCTCCGAACAGGTTGTGCAGGTCACCCAGTATCTCCTGATAGGCCCCGGTGAGGAACACCCCCAGAAAGTACGGCTCCCCCTGCCGGAATTCATGCAAAGGCAGGGTCTCGCTTACTCCCTGCAGGCTGATATAGCTGGCGATCCGCCCGTCGGAATCACAGGTGATGTCCTGTACGATTCCCTGCCGGGTCGGCTCCTCGTTGAGCCGGTGCAGCGGCACGACAGGAAACTCCTGGCCGATGGCCCAGGAGTCCGGCAGGGACTGGAACACGGAAAAGTTGCAGAAATACTTATCGGCCAGGCGGGTCTGCAGGGCCTCCAGTTCTTCGGGAAGCCTCTTTTGCCGCATGGCCAGCTTGAGCACGGTGGTGGCGGTCCCCCAGAACAGCCTGTCCGCCCGGGCACGGTGATCCAGGGACAAATAGCCCAGCTCGAACATCTTGTTGGCCTCTTCGCGCACATGCAGGGCCTCGTGCCAGTATTCCATGAAATTGCGGGGGGAAAGTCCGTTGCGGATTTCATTCAGGCGTACCAGGGGTTCGGGCAGATCCGCCTCCGGGGCTTCCGGCTTGCGAGAGCCGACTTGTTCATCCACCAGCCGGGCCGCCTCCAGCACGTTAACCACCAGCATGGCGTGATGGGCGGTGAGGGCCCGGCCCGATTCGGTGATGATGTCCGGATGGGGAAGCTCCTCGTTGCGGCACACCGATTCCAGCCCGCTTACAATGGCCTTGGCGTATTCCTCTTCGGTGTAGTTGACCGAGAACTCGCTGGCCGAACGGGTGCCGTCGTAGTCCACGCCCAGCCCCCCGCCCATGTCCAGGTGATCCACCGGGCAACCCAGACGCCGCAGCTCCGTGTAGTAGCGGGCCACCTCGGTCACCGCGTCGCGCACATGGCGGATGTTGTTCACCTGGCTCCCCAGGTGGGCGTGAAGCAGCCTGAGGCAGTCCAGCCGGGAGGACTTCCGCAGTTCCTCCACGGCCTGCACCACCTCCCAGGAGGTGAGACCGAACTTGGAGTGATCTCCGCCGGAATCCTCCCACCGGCCGGAGCCCTGCGCGGAAAGCTTCAGACGCAGCCCCAGCAGCGGCGGCACTCCTTCCTCCTTGGCCAGCCGCAGGATTAGGGGCAGTTCGGCCAGCTTTTCCACCACCAGAAACACCGGGCGGCCCAGCCGGCTGCCCAGCAGGGCCAGCCTTACATATGATTCATCCTTGTAGCCGTTACAGATGACCAGTGTCCCCGGATTCTCCAGGGTGGCCAGCGCCGCGTGAAGCTCCGGTTTGGAACCCACCTCCAGCCCGATGCTGGCATCCGAACCGGCACCATCGCCAAAGCTCACAATTTCCTCCACCACCTGGCGCTGCTGGTTGACCTTGAGGGGATACACCCCGCGGTAGCGTCCCTGGTAATCGTGCTCGGCGATGGCCGCGTGGAAGGCCTGCTGCATGCACTTGAGCCGGTCGCTCAGCACATCGGAAAAACGGATCAGCAGGGGCGGCCCCAGCCCCTGGGAGCGGGCGTCCTCCACCAGCTCCCGGAGATCTATGCCCAGCGACCCGTTGCGGTGGGGATAGGCCATCAGGTGGCCATTGGGCGCGATGCCGAAATAGCCCTGCCCCCAGCCCCGGATATTGTACAACTCCAGGGAATCCGCCACTGTCCAGGTTCTCAAAGTTCGCATGGGACTGCTCCAGCCGTTTGGTTTCACCGGGGTGCCTTTATGGAGCCGATACGCCCCTGATAATCTTAAATTTTATCCGGGGGGGATGGATTCCGCAAGCAAATCAAACCGCGGGATCATCTCCAACACGGGGAAGAGTTTCCCGGGGCGGCCGGATTTGCAGGACGCATCCGGATGAACCCGTGATGTTCAGTTGGGGCGGGCCTCGTACCCGAGCACTCCCTGGAGCCCCTCCGGACCGCTTCCGCCCGCGAAAACCGTGAGCTTGCCGGGAGCGGGGGAAAGGCTGCCGCTGAAGGTTTCTCCCGAGCGTTCCAGCTTTAGCTGACCGCCGGGGTGCTGCACCATCGCCGTTTGCGCGCCGGGAATGCTGATGCTGAAGCGCACCGGCTCCCCGGCCTTCAGAATCCTGGTCAGCGGCCCTTCCAGGCGGGCTCCCAGCGAGTTGTATCCGGCATAGGCCACCGGGAACTCGGCCCGGCCATCCAGCCCGGCCGAAGCCTCCAGGATGTAGGACAGCGCCAGGCTGTACTGCCCCTGTGATCCCTGCCGGGAGAAAATCTTCAGCTTGTATGTGCCCTTGGCGGGAGTTCGCACGATGAGGCTGATACCATCCCTGGTGCGCTCCTGCCAGACATGCTGTGAGGAAAGCTCCTCCCGGCCCCTTGAGAGCACTGGGTGCAGCTCGACCTGCCTGGGCGCCCCCAGGGTGATGCGCACCTCGGACTCCAGGGAAATGACCCCCTCGGTGTGGCTGATTGCGGCCAGGCCGTGCTGGCCGAACGCCTCGTGATATTCCGGAAACACCCGCCCCGCCCCGCCCCCGGAAACCAGGGTGTAGGCCAGGGCCAGCTCATAATGCCGGCTGGACTCCCCCCGGCGGGAGAATATCTTCAGCTGGTAGCGCCCCCGGCCCGGAGCCAGCACGGAAAGGCTCACCCTGTCCCCCTGGCGGGACTGGCGCAGCAGATTATCGGGCAGTTTTTTTTCCCCCTGGTACACACCGACCAGCAGAGCCACGTCCCGGGGGGCGCCCAGGGTTATCTCCGCCTCTGAGTCCAGGGGGATTTCTCCGTTGGGGTGGCTTTCCAGTGCCAGGCCGTGTTTCCAGAACGCCGGATGGTACTGGGGATACCTCCGCTGGGTGCCCTGCGAGGCCTGCACCGTGTAGTGCAGGGAGTTTGTGTATTCCCGGGTTTGGGCGTCGGGCTTGCTGTACACCACCAGGGAGTATTTACCCGGGGCGGGAAATAGAGCCTGGACCAAGTGCCGGCCCCGGACAGAGCCGGGACGCACCAGGATGAATCCGTCGGTAAACTGCTCGCGGTCCCCCTGCATGCCAGCCAGCAGTTCCACCCCGGGATTGGAAGCCAGTTCGATTTGCACTTCCTCCCCGGCCCGGATGCTCCCCTGGGCGTGGCTGACGGTCTTGAGACCGTGCTCGAAATATGTGGGGGACACCACGGGCTGGGCCAGGTACTGCTCCCGGGACAGGGGCTTTTTCAGAAGCTGCCAGCGTTCATCATCGGGAAAATGGTTGTATATGAACCGCTCGGCCGGGGTGAGGAAAAAAAACGGCTCGAACCGGCGGACAAACCCCGGCTGCGGGCTGCCCGGCACCGGGCCCACTGATCCGGCCCCCCAGGTGACGTCCAGCAGCCGCCACGAACCACCGATCTTCACGACGTTCCAGGCGTGGTTGGTCCACCCCAGGCCGTCCAGGTTGATGAACTCCGAGGGCACCCGGGCATTGCCCACCACCTTTTCCACCTTCAGCCCGGCCCTGCTGGCCATGGCCTTGAACAGCTCGGAATATCCATCGCAGACGGCAAGGCGGCGCTTGAGTACCATATGTGGAGCCAGGGCGGTATCACGCAGGTTGCCGGAGAACAGGGCGGGGGCGTCGTAGGTAATGTTACGGGCGATCCAGCGGTAGATCACCCGGGCCTTTTCCTCCTCGCTGCGGGCTGGTTTGACCAGCCAGTCCGTCAGGGCCTCCACGGAGTTCTGCACCCGTTTGGGGGCATTGTCCGCATGGCGGTCCAGCCGCGAATAGTCGGCGGCCTGCACAGCCCGCGATTGCAGCGCGGCCAGCAGCAACAGCAGCAGCAGCAGCGCGGCCGGCAGCGCGGACGGCAGCGCAGAAAACCGAAGGCGGCCTGCCTGACGCCGGCTGTTGAATTTTTCGCTCATGGTTTTTCCCGGCCCGTAATCATTCCCCCCTGCCTTTCCGGTTGGGATCACTTCCCTGCCGGGCGACCCGCGCGGCAGGCGTCTGGCAGGCGTACGGCGGCAGTGGGAAGGCGAGAGGCTACCCCCCCAGGTATGCCTTATGGATCTCCGGATTGTCCATCAGTTCAGAGGATGTGCCGGATAGCACTATCTCCCCGGTGGACAGCACGCAGGCCCGGTGGGCCAGCTTGAGCGCGGCAAAGGCGTTCTGCTCCACCAGCAGGATCGTGGTGCCCCGCCGGTTGATTTCCTGAATGATTTCGAATATCTGCCTGACTATCAGCGGAGCCAGCCCCAGGGATGGCTCGTCCAGCAGCAGCAGGTTGGGGCGGCTCATCAGAGCCCGGCCGATGGCCAGCATCTGCTGCTCGCCCCCGGAAAGCGTACCCCCGCTTTGGTGCATGCGCTCCTTCAGCACCGGGAACAGGGTAAACGTCCATTCCAGGTCATCGTTGTAGTGCTGCTGGGCCTCTTTGCCCCGCACTCCCATCTGGAGATTTTCCAGCACGCTCATGGAGGGGAAAATGCGGCGGCCCTCCGGCACCTGGGCCAGCCCCCGGTTCATGATATGGTACGATTGCAGGCCGGTTATATCCTGGCCTTCGTACTCTATGCGGCCCCTGGTGGTCTTCACAATGCCGCAAATGGTCATGAGCAGGGTGGACTTGCCCGCACCGTTGGAGCCTACCAGGGCCATTATCTCCCCCTGGCGCACCTCCAGGTCGATCCCCCGCAGGGCCTTGATGGGGCCGTATCCGGCGTGCAGCCCCCTGATTTTCAGCAGTTGTTTTATCTCCTTGCCCTTGCTCACCGGCGTCTACTCCTCCTCTCCCAGATAGGCCTTGATCACCTTGGGGTCCGCCTGCACATTTGCCGGCGTACCCGCGCTGATCACCTCCCCGTGGTCCAACACCACCACATGGTCTGAGATCCTCATGACCACGCTCATGTGGTGCTCAATCAGCAGCACGCTCACCTGATGCTCGTCCCGGAGTCTGGTGATCAGATCGTTCAGGCCCAGGGTCTCCTGCTCGTTCAGTCCGGCGGCCGGCTCATCCAGGCAGATCAGCCGGGGGCCGGTGGCCATGGCCCGGGCCACTTCCAGCCTGCGCTGGTGACCGTAGGGCAGGTTGCCGGCCTCCATGTTGGCGTCCTTTTCCAGCCCCATGAAGCGCAGCCAGAACCAGGCCCGCTCCGTGGCTTCGCTTTCCGAACGCCGGAAGGCGGACGTTTTAAAAATGCCGGAAATCAGGTGGTGATTGACCTTCTGGTGCTGGGCCACCAGCAGGTTTTCCAGGGCCGTCATCTCCCCGAACAGACGGATGTTCTGATATGTGCGGGCGATGCCCAGACGCGCAATTTTGTGAATGGGCATCCGGTTCAGAGAATGCTCATCCTCCCCGTTGGAGTAGATGATGTTCCCGGAGGTGGGCCGGTAAAAGCCGGTGATACAGTTGAACAGCGTGGTCTTGCCCGCCCCGTTGGGCCCGATAATGGCCGTGATGGATCCGGCTCGCATCTCAAACGACACCTGCGAAAGGGCCATCAGCCCCCCAAAGCGGATGGAAATCCGGTCCCCGGTGATGATGTTTGTGGCGTCTTCCTGCGCCGGCGCCTTGGCCTGAGTCTGGGTCATAACGCCTCCCCCCGACTGAAGGACTTGCGGCGCACCTTGAGCAGCCCGCCGGGCCGCCACACCATGATCACCACAATGGCCAGCCCGAAGATCAGCATCCGGTACTGCTCAAACTCGCGGAACAGCTCCGGCAGCAGGGTGATGCACACCGCTGCGATGATGACTCCGGGGATGGAGCCCATGCCGCCCAGCACCACAATGGCCAGGATGATCGCCGACTCCAGGAAGGTGAACGAGTGAGGGTTTATGAAGCCCTCCATGGCTGCGTAGAGCACTCCGCCCACGCCGCCGTATGCCGCGCCCAGGGTAAAGGCGCTGAGCTTGGTGGTGGTGTGGTTTATTCCCAGGGCCTTGCAGGCCGTCTCGTCCTCGCGCAGGGCCTCCCAGGCCCGGCCGATCGGCATTTCCCGCAGGCGCTTGAAGATGAATATCCCCCCGATGGTGAAGGCCAGCGCCACCAGGTAAACGTAGATATAGCGGTGGGCGGGGCTGTATTCCAGGCCAAAGAACTCGTGGAACGGCACCACCCCCTCCTTGGCCCGCCGCACAAAGTGCAGCCCGAAGAACGAGGGCCGGGGGGCCGAAATGCCGTTGGGGCCGCCGGTAATCTCGGTCATGTTGACCAGCAGGATCCGGATGATCTCCCCGAAGCCCAGGGTGACGATGGCCAGGTAGTCGCCGTGCATCCTGAGCACGGGAAAGCCCAGGATGGTGCCCGCCAGGGCCGCCAGGGCCGCGGCTATGGGAAAGGCCATCCAGAATGACAGCCCCACGTTCTGGGCCAGCAGGGCGTAGGAATACGCGCCCACCGCGTAAAAGGCCACGAACCCCAGATCCAGCAGGCCGGCCAGCCCCACCACTATGTTCAGGCCGGAGGCCAGCAGGACGTATATCAGGGTCAGGGAGAATATCTGGAGCAGGTAGTTGGAGGAGAAGGGAGCAAAGGGCAGCAGCGCCAGCAGCAGAACCAGGAACAACAGCAGCCACCGGTTGTGGCGTTCCAGGTTCCCCACGCCCCGGGCGATGCCAGAGCCCAGGGGGGCCATGCGCGCCTTCAGCCCATCAAACAGACCTGCCTGGCGCGCCAGGGTCAGCAGCAGTCTGCCGGCGAACACTACCGCCACCAGCGCCAGCGAGCGCTCCAGCTTCAGTTCCAGGCTCCTTTCCTTGAGAACCATCCCCACCGCCGGAATGAACAGGACGGCGGATAAGGCGGCGGTCATCAGGGCATCTTTCAAGGCTTGGATAAAATTCATAATAAAACAGCTTTCAGTCTTGGAATAACCGCAACCCGGGCCGTGGGAAGCACGAATGTCAGATCTTCTCCACCTCGGGTCGGCCCAGAATACCCGTGGGCCTGAATATGAGCACGGCCACCAAAAGCGCAAAGGCGAAAACATCCTTGTAGTCGGTATTGACAAAGCCGGCAAACAACGACTCGGACAGCCCCAGGATGATTCCACCCAGCATGGCGCCCGGCAGTGAGCCGATGCCCCCCAGTACCGCCGCGGTGAACGCCTTTATCCCGGCGATGAAGCCGATGAAAAAGTTGAACGAGCCGAAGTTGAGCGTGATCAGCACGCCGGCCACGGCGGCCATGCTGGCCCCGATGACGAAAACCAGGGAGATGATGCGGTCGGTGTTAATGCCCAGCAGATTGGCCATGGTGATATCCTGCTGGGTGGCGCGGCAGGCCCGGCCCAGCGGCGTTTTGGAAATCAGGTACGTCAGGGCG
>JAOUPZ010000425.1 GCA_029879595.1 Deltaproteobacteria bacterium
GCAGCAGGCCCATCAGGCCCTGAAAAAGGTCACCGAGGACTACGGCCAGTTCAAGTACAACACCCTGCTGGCGGCCCTGATGACCCTGCGCAACCAGATGAAGCAGGCCCGCAAGGCTGCCGAAGGCACGCCGGAATGGAACGAGGCGCTGGACCTGCTGCTGCTCATGCTGGCCCCCATCTGCCCATTCATCACCGAGGAACTCTGGCAGAGGCGCCACGGGGGGGCAAGTGTGCACCGGCAGTCCTGGCCGGCCTTTGATCCGGAACTGGCCCGGCCGCCCTCGGTGACCCTGGTGGTGCAGATCAACGGCAAGTTCCGCGAACGGATGGAAATCTCCGCCGACACCCCGCCGGAGAGCCTGGAGGCAATGGCCCTGGAGCTGCCCCGGGTGGCCGATGCCCTGAAAGGAAAGACCGTCCGCAAGGCCATCGTGGTGGGTAACAAGCTGGTGAACATCCTGGCCGGTTGACATCAGTCGCCCGATAATGAGAAACAGTTGCGGTGGAAGGCTTTTTCCAGGCAGACTGGGGTGGGCAACAACCCAGAGGGTGCAAAGGGCAGGTCTAAAGGGCAGGTGTAAAGGGAGCACTTACCACTACCCAGAGGGCAGGGATGCCGGAAAACGGAAAAAGCACCACAAGAAGGAAAACCCGCATTCCCGGCTGGGGCCTGCGCCTTTTGCAACACAGGCGCTCGCTGGTGGTGGTTTCCACTCTGGCCGTATTCGTCATGTCATCCGTGCCGGTCTCACGCCCTCCCCGCATTCCCGGTCTGGACAAGATCGTTCACATCACCGAGTACTTTCTGGTGGGGCTGAGCTACCTCAACCTGGCCACGAGCGGCTTTCGCCGCCTGCCCTGGAAGACCGGGGTGACCTACCTGCTGCTGGTGGTCTGCCTGGGCAGCATTGACGAGTTCTACCAGAGCTTTGTGCCTCGTCGCACATCGGACTGGCGCGACATCATAGCCGATACCATCGGCGGACTGCTGGCCCTGGCGCTGGGGGTCTACTTCACGCGCCGCCTTTCGCGTCTGGACGAGGCGGTTGAGTATCAGGCCCGCATGGACGGACTTTGGGAGGAAGCGGAACGCGAACACGAGCAGATTCAGGAGGGCTGAGGGTCAGCCCCCTTGAGGCTGAGAGAGTCTCTACCCTGATGATAACGGCTTCTGCGGTTGAGGAACCTGCAGTTAAGGCAATCGCCCGGCAGCCCTGACCCGGGGCAGACCCAAAAGGGCCTCTCAGTTGGCGGGCTCCCCCTGGAGCTTCACCAGGGTGACGGTGTTGCCCCTGCCGGAATAAATGACATCGTTCAGGAAGGTTCTGGCCAGAAGGATGCCCCTGCCGCTGGGCAGGAACAGGTTTTCCGGGTCCGTGGGGTCGGGAAGATCGGTATAGTCAAATCCCAGGCCCTGGTCGGAAACGGTGATCTCGGCCCGCTCCCGGTTGACCGATGCCTTGATGGACACGGTCTTTTCCTTGATTTCATCAATCTCGGCGCGGCGGGTAAGCTCATCCAGGTACAACTGCTCCCCTTCTGATTTCAGCTGGCGTTTTTCCTCGCTGGTCAATCCCATGTTGCCGTGTTCCACGGCGTTGGTGATGATTTCAATCAGGGCCAGGGCGATATTGAACCGGTTGTGCTCGTCACAGAGCCCCACCGCCTCCAGCATCTGCACCAGGCGAAAGCTCACCGGGGTGATCCATTCCAGCCGGGTGGGCAGGCGGAACTCCATGGAGTCCACCGAGACCAGAAACTGCTCGGTGGCCTGTTCCCGCTCCCGGCGGGTGCGTTCCTCCCGAATGATTTTGTAGCGCCCGGCCTCCAGGCTGATGTTCTCTTCCAACTCGGCGAACGAGTAGGGCTTGCGGATGAAGTTGCGCGCCCCCAGCCTCAGAGCAGTGATAACGTCGTCGGTATCTCCGTGCCCGCTGACCACGATGAAGCCCATGTCCGGGTCCACTTCACGGGCCAGCCGTATCATCTCCAGCCCGTCCATGTTGGGCATCCTGATGTCCGTCACCACCACGTCTATCTTGTTTTCCTGCTTCAGTTTTTCCAGCGCATCCTGGCCGTCACAGGCCAGGATTACTTCGAACTGGTCTTCAAAGCGGTCACGGAAGCTGATCCGGATGTCTTCTTCGTCATCAACAAAAAGAATGCAAATATTACTCATGCTTATTTCGCCGGTGTTTTTTCAAATTCATTATTTTAACAATTCCCCGGTCCCCGACATTTATGCCAGGACAAAAAAAACTGCGGAAAATACCCGACCCAATAAACCCAAGCCGACTGTTCTGTAACAGCCATTCTGGATACAATAATGTTTTGATGGTGAAAAATCAAAAACATCTTGGAAAATACCGATAGATATTCATTAATAACTCCACATTGAGGCTTCGGGTTCCCGTATTTTTGCTGTTTCCAGGAAAAAAAAAACCGCCCCGGCCATGGCGGCGGGGGCGGAGG
>JAOUPZ010000426.1 GCA_029879595.1 Deltaproteobacteria bacterium
ACCCGCCCTTCCTCATGATATTTTCTTGCTCCCACGGTTTAAATCCGCAGTGTTCTGGAATAGGATCAATTAGTAAATCCGGCCGCCGGCAAGTCATTATATCAAAGCGTTCGGCGAAACGCGCCCCGCGGAAAAGCGTTTAACCAGAAAAACCGCGGAAAATAATCCGGCGTCCGGCATTTCACCGCCGATGCGCCCCCGGCCTCACCAGAATGAAAGGATTGGCTCCATGAACAGCACTCAATACTCCATTGACCGCCGTGACATCCGGTTTGTGCAAAAAGAGTTTCTCCGCGTGCAGGAACTGACCCGGCTTGAGGGCCTGAGCCAGTTCACCGAGGAGGACTTCGACCTGATCCTGCAGGAGGGGTGCAATTTCGCCGAGGAAGTGCTGGCGCCCCTGAACAAGACCGGTGATCAGGATGGCTCCAAACTGACGGATGGCAAGGTCAAGACTCCCGCCGGCTTCAAGGAGGCCTGGCAACAGTTCGGTGAATACGGCTGGCTGGGCATTACCTCGCCGGCGGAGTTCGGCGGGCAGGGCCTGCCCCTCTCGGTGGCGGTGGGGGTGCTGGAAGGGTTCTTCGGAGCCAACCCCGGGCTCTACCTAACGCCCATGCTCACCACCGGCTCCGCCGGTCTGATCGTGCGCTTCGGCTCCGATGAGCAGAAGGCGGCCTATTGCGAAAAGATGATCACCGGGGTTTGGGCCGGCACAATGTGCCTGAGCGAACCCAACGCGGGAACCGCCGTGGGAGACATCACAACCAGCGCCGAGAAGGCCCCCGATGGAGACCACTATCTTATCAGGGGCACCAAAACCTGGATTTCCGGCGGGGACCACGACTTCACGGAGAATATAATTCACCTGGTGCTGGCACGGGTCAAGGGCGCGCCCGCCGGCCCCAAGGGCATCAGTCTGTTCATAGTCCCCAAGTTCCGGCTGGACGCCAACGGCGACCCCGGCGAGTTCAACGGGGTGACCACCGTAAGCCTGGAGCACAAGCTGGGCATAAAATCCTCGCCCACCGCCATGCTGGAGTTTGGAGGGGATACGGAATCCCACGGCTTTCTGCTGGAAGGGGAGAACCTGGGCATGTCGCAGATGTTCACCCTGATGAACGAGGCCCGCTATGTGGTGGCCTACCAGGGGCTGGGAGCCGCCGCCGGTGCCTACCGGAACGCCCTGGCCTACGCCAACGAGCGCATTCAGGGAATCCCCATTGAGAGCGGCAAGGACCCTTCCGCCCAAAGGACGCCCATCCTGAGCCATCCGGACGTGCGGAACATGCTGATGACCATGAAGGCCCTGGTGGAAGGAACACGGGGCCTGATCCATGCCCTGGGCTACTACACCGACATGCTGCACCACGGCCCGGAGTCCACCCGTCAGCACTACCGGGATCTGGTGGACATACTGACCCCCGTGGCCAAGAACGCCGGGGCGGACCAGGGCTTCGAGGCCATCCGCCTGGGCATCCAGGTGCTGGGAGGCGTGGGGTATACCGAGGAGTTCCCGCTGGCCCAGCATCTCAGGGATACCAAGATCGCCTCCATCTACGAGGGCACCTCGGGAATCCAGGCCCTGGATCTGGTCACCCGCAAGCTCAACCTGCGGGGCGGCGAGCTGTACATGAGCCTGCTCAAGGAAATATCCGACCTGGATGAAGCGGCGGCCCGGAGCCAGGGGCTCAGCGCAGCCATCGTGGAATGGAAAAGCAGCCTGGAGCTTTTGAAGGCCACGGTGGCGGCTCTCGGAGAAACCATGAAAACACAGGGGGCCCGCGAGGCGGTGTTCAACGCCAGCGATGTCACGGTGATGTTCGGTGACGTGATGTGCGCCTACTACCTGCTTAAAATGGCCCTGGTGGCCCAGGACGCCCTGGAGAAACTGACGGGGGGGCAGGACGCGGCCCTCAAGGCCCTAGAAAGCGAGGAGACGGCCTTTTACTACAACAAGATCAAGACCGCCGAACACTATGTGTTTCAGATACTGCCCCGGATCAAGGGCATCGAATTCAAGGTGCGCAGCGGCAACTATGCCGCCCTGGAGGCGGTGCTCACAACCGGCTGAGCCCGGACTGTATTCCAGGGATTCCAGGGGCGCAACGGGTAGCTTTTCCGCCATGCCCCCCGGACCGCCCCTGCAGGACACTGCAGGACACTGCAGATCCCCGTCAGGATGCCAGCTGTGGACTACTGACGGGGCAGCACCTTTTCTATCTGCGATTTCAGGAAGTCATAGCGCCAGGTGGACATCCTGCGGCCATTCAGAAAAACCACGGGAACCCCTTCGATTCCGGACTGTGCGGCCAGCTTTTCATCGGCGGTCAGCACCTCCAGCGCCCACAGCGAGCGGCGGTCGGCATCGAACCGGTTCAGGTCCAGCCCGGCCTGCTCGGCCAGAATCAGCAGCGTGGCCGGCTTGAGCTGGCGCGAATTGCGCAGCAGAAGCTCATGCATTTCGCG
>JAOUPZ010000100.1 GCA_029879595.1 Deltaproteobacteria bacterium
GAAATGGCCAAGCCGAGCTGGGTGAACACGCACTTCTGGCTGGCTACCATCGGCATTGTGATCTACATGGTTTCCATGTGGGTTGCCGGAATCACCCAGGGCCTGATGTGGAGGGCCTTCGACAACAATGGCTTCCTGGTTTATGGCAACTTCATGGAGACGGTGACTCACCTCATTCCCCTGTATGCCATCCGCGCCTTCGGCGGGCTGTTGTTCCTGATTGGCGCGATAATGATGACCATCAACGTGTTCAAGACCATATCCGGTGTGGGCCCCCTGGAGGATACCCAGGCCAGTGCTCCCCCGCTTGCCGGGCCGGCCCCCGAGGGCGGCAGCCTGCAGCGCAGGCTGGAAGCCCGGCCGATCCAGTTTGCCGTGCTCACCCTGGTGGCGGTTGCCGTGGGAGGGCTGGTGGAACTGGTGCCGCTGTTCTCGGTGGCCTCCAACGTGCCCACCATAAGCACCGTGAAGCCCTATACCCCGCTGGAACTGGAGGGACGGGACATCTATATCCGGGAAGGCTGCTACGTCTGCCACTCCCAGATGGTGCGGCCCTTCCGCGCGGAAACCGAGCGCTATGGTGATTACTCCAAGGCCGGAGAGTTCATCTACGATCATCCGTTCCAGTTCGGTTCCAAGCGCACCGGCCCTGACCTGCACCGCGTGGGCGGCAAGTATCCCGACATGTGGCACTACCGGCACATGGAGGACCCGCGCTCTACCTCGCCGGGTTCGATCATGCCGTCATACGCCTGGCTGGTTTCCAACAAGCTGAATGCCAGCTCCACCAAGGGCAAGATGAAGGCCCTGCGTACCCTGGGAGTGCCATACAGCAAGGACGAGCTGGAAAATGCCTCCAACGACCTCAAGGCGCAGGCCGATGCCATAGCGGCCCGGCTGGCCGAGGGCGGCGTGAACAACACTGCCGACAAGGAGATTGTGGCTCTGATCGCCTATCTGCAACGCCTGGGACAGGATATCAAGAAACCCGTGGCCCTGATGGAGACCGCGAAATGATACGTTCCTGGCTGGCGGACCAGGGCCTCGTGTGGGGCCCTGGATTTGCCCTGATGATGTTTCTCTTATTCTTTGTGGCGATGCTGGCCTGGGTCTACCGGCCCGGCAGCAGGCGCGTCTATGACCAAAGCGCCATGATGCCGCTGGAAGACGGTTCGCTGGATTCGGCCGCCACTAAACAAACTTCTGTAAAGGAGCAAGCCCATGGCTGAGAAGGATAAGCTGCTTGATCATGAATATGACGGCATCACCGAATATGACAACCCTTTGCCCAACTGGTGGCTGTGGTTGTTTTACCTGAGTATAATTTTCGCCGTGGTGTATATACCCTACATCGGCCTGGGTCTGGGCCCCTCATCCATCGAGGAGTACCAGATGGAAATTGCCGCCGCCATGAAGGCCCCCGCGGGTCAGCCTGGCGGTGAGCAGACAGCAGGCGCGGCTCCCGAGCAGGCCGCCCCGGCCAGCCTGGAGGGCAACGCCGAGGCCATCGCCGAAGGTCAGAAGATATTCCTGGCATCGTGTCTGCCCTGCCACGGCCCGGACGGCAGGGGCACCATCGGTCCCAACCTGACGGATAACTTCTGGCTGCACGGCAACACCTACAACGACATCGTGATTACGATTACCAATGGTGTGCCTGAAAAGGGTATGATACCCTGGAAGACAATGTTGAACCCGACGAAGATTCTGCAGGTGGCCGCTTTTGTGAAGTCCATCAAGGGTACCAATCCCCCTGAGGCCAAGCCCCCGCAGGGTAAGGAGTATCCCGAGTAAAACCGATGAATCAAGCCAAAAACCCACCCCCGGAGCAGGAGCGGTATCCGGGGGAGGGTGCCGGCGGCTCCGGGCGTGTCGCCCACGAACGGGAACCCGCCCATCCCCCCGAAGCTCTAACGACAATCGATGAACAGGGTCGCCGCAAATGGGTCTATCCCGCTCCGGTGACCGGCTGGTTCAAGCGGTGGCGCCGTGTGCTGGGCAGTTTTCTCATAGCGCTGTACCTGGTGCTGCCCTGGCTCAAGGTGGGCGGGATGCAGGCCGTGCTGCTGCAGATTCCCGAGCGCCGGTTCATCCTGTTCGGCAACATCTTCATGCCCCAGGATATCTTCTACCTGGTGTTTCTGCTGTTCGGGTTGGCCCTGGCGCTGTTTTTCTTTACGGCGGTGATGGGGCGGATCTGGTGCGGCTGGATGTGCCCCCAGACGGTGTACATGGAGGAGGTGTTCCGCCGGATCGAGGAACTGATCGAGGGTGACCACCACGCCCGCCGCAAGCTGGACGAATCGCCCTGGGACTTCAATAAAACATGGCGCAAGGGGCTCAAGCACTCCCTGTTTCTGCTGGTATGCGCCGTGATTGCAAACACGTTTATCGCCTACTTCGTGCCCGTGGAGCAGTTGCTCCACTGGATAGTTGCCCCCCCCCTGAATCATCCGGTGGCCTTTACCATCATGCTGTCCGTGCTGCTGGTGTTCTATTTTGATTTCGCCTGGTTCCGGGAGCAGTTCTGCGCCGTGGTCTGTCCCTACGCCAGGTTCCAGGCCGCGCTCACCGATCAGTTCACCATCCAGGTGGGATACGATACGGTCAGAGGGGAGCCGCGGGGCAAAATGGGCACCACCAGCGGCGACTGCATAAACTGCAACCGCTGCGTGGCGGTCTGCCCCACCGGAATCGATATCCGGGACGGCTTTCAGATGGAGTGCATCGGGTGCTCGCGCTGCATTGACGCCTGCGACGCCATCATGGACCGCGTCAAGCGTCCCCGGGGGCTTGTCCGCATGGATTCGCTGGCCCGCCTGAACGGCCAGCAGACCCATATCATCCGTCCGCGGGTCATCATCTATTCCATCCTGCTGGTGGGGGCCATAATCGCCCTGGTGGTGGGCCTCCGGCAGAGAACCCAGCTGGACCTGACCATTACCCGCCCCCCCGGCGACCCCTACCAGATTATATCCGGCCGGATGATCAGCAACAGCTTCGGCATGCGCCTGTACAACCGCAACCAGGAAACCACGACCTATCATATCGAGCTGGGAGGCAGCGATGACGCCACCCTGATAGCTCCCATCAATCCGGTGACCCTGGGACCCAAGGAGATCAAGATGCTGATGATATTCGTACAGATTCCCGTCGGCAGCCTACATCATGCCAAGACCCCGCTGATCCTGAAGATAAAAAGGGACGGCCTCCTGGTCACGGAAAAACCGACAACCTTCCTGGCGCCGCAAAAATGACAGATGCAAACCCTCAGCAAGACACTCAGGCTCAGAAGGGAAAGGGCCTGGACAAGATAAAATGGCTGCTGGTGCTTATTTTCTGCGGCTATATCGGCTTGAACTTTTCCATGGTTGTGCTGTCCCGCAAGGTCAATCCGGACCTGGTCAGCAGGGATTATTACGACCGCTCCAAAAATGTCGACCAGGTGCTGCGCCAGGAGGAAGAAAGCCAGCGGCTGGGTTGGCGGACCCGGCTGGTTCCCGGCGGTGAGGGCGGGGACGATGTGGCCGTGTTCATCACGGACAGCCAGGGCGAGCCGCTGCGGGGGCTTGCCGGCAGCATCAGCGCCTACCGCCCCTCGGATTCCGGCATGGACCAGACCCTGCCCCTGACGGAAAGCGGTTCACAGCCCGGCCTGTACCAGGCCCGGTTTGAGAGAACCGCCACTGGGCCCTGGGATCTAACCGTGAACGTCAGCCGGGGTGCTGAAACGTTTTCCCGGACCATGCGCTACCTCGCCCGGTAGGAGCACCGGCAAAGCTTATCGTATTTTGTGAAACCATCTGATCTTTGGTCAAGGCCATGTCCGAGCAAGAACCCAGCCAGCAACCCGCCGCCCCCTCACGGGATCCCTACGCGGTGTTCAACTCCCAAAGCGTATATGACACCTATGTGCGTCCCCTGGACGACAACCACAACACCGCCGACCTGATAGTCAACGGCATCCACTGCGCGGGCTGCGTGCGGGCCATTGAGCGGGGCCTGGTAAAGGCCGGGGCGGACGATGTCCAGGTGAACTTCGGCAACCACCGGGCCTCCATCCGCTGGGACGAACGGCAGGTCCGGCTGGGAGACCTGTTGAAGGCCCTGTCCAGGATGGGATACGACGGCTATCCATATGACCCGGAAACCCATGAGCGCCTGCACCGCAGGAGCTTCCGCATGGCCATCACCCGTCTGGCCGTGGCGGGGTTCGGTGCCGGCAACGTCATGATGTACAGCGTGCCCCTGTATGCGGGGTATTTTTACGGCATGGACCAGCAACTGGCCCATCTGTTCGAGTGGATCAGCGCCCTGATCACCGTGCCGGTGATGCTGTTCAGCGGCTGGCCGTTTCTGCGGGGGGCCTGGGGGGGCCTGCGCAACGGGCGGTTCAACATGGACAGCCTTATCAGCCTGGGGATCGTCATCACATTCATTTATTCCTGGGTGACCCTGCTGGCCTTTCCCGAACAGGAGACATACTTCGATTCGGTCACCATGATCATCTTCTTCCTGCTGATCGGCCGGACCCTGGAATCCATGGCCAAGGGGCGCTCCGGCAGCATCACCGAGCGGCTGATGGGCCTGCAGGTCAAATGGGCGGTGCGGCTGGAACAGGATGAGGACGGCAAGCTGCGCGAGGTCACTGTGCCCATAGACAGCGTGGTTCCGGGAGACCGGCTGCTGGTGCGTCACGGCGATACCGTTCCGGTGGACGGGGAAGTGCTGGAGGGGGAGACCGAACTGGATGAGAGCGCCCTCACGGGTGAATCGGTGCCACGCTTTGCCCGGCCCGGCGATGCCGTTTACGGGGGAACGGTCAACACCAGCGTTCCCGTGGTGGTGCTGGCGGGCCGGGTGGGGGCCCAGACGGCCCTGGCCAGGATTTGCAGTCTGGTGGAGCAGGCCCAGAACAACAAGGCCCCCCTGCAGCGTCTGGCGGACCGCATTGCGTCACATTTTGTCTCGGTGATCCTGGTGGTCGCCGCTGCCACCTATGGCTACTGGGAGTGGATCCATCAGACAGGTCCGGCGCAGCTGCCCTGGATAACCGCCATCAGCGTGCTGATCATTGCCTGTCCGTGCGCTCTGGGGCTGGCCACTCCGGTGGCGGTGCTGGTGGGCAGTGCCCTGGCTGCCGCCCGGGGCATTCTGATCAAGGGGGGCGAAGTGCTGGAGCAGGCCGCCCACGTCACCGATGTGGTGCTGGACAAGACCGGCACCCTGACCCGCGGCAGCCTGGAAGTGACCGCTGTGCGGGACCTGGGGGATATGCCCCGCGGCGACTGGTACGCGCTGGCCGGCGCGCTGGAGCGCCAGACCGTGCACCCCATTGCCGCCGCCATGGTGGACTGGCTGGAGAAGCACCACCCCGGCCGGGCCCCGGACTCATCCGCTGTGCAGCAGGTGCGGCCCCTGCCCGGCAAGGGCGCCTCGGGGCTGGTGACCGGCCGCCGGGTCGTGGTGGGCAACGAGAGCATGCTTCTGGCCGAGGGGCTGGAGCCGCCGCCGGAACTCATGGAGGAAATACGCGCCCAAAAGGACACCCTGGTGTTCATCGCCGTGGATGGCAGGCTGCAGGGGCTGGTCAGCCTCAGCGATCCCCTGCGCCCGGATGCCCTGGAGGCCGTGGCCGCCCTGCAGGCCCTGGGGCTGAAGGTGCATCTGTTCAGCGGTGACCGCGAGCCCGTGGTCAAGGCCGTGGCGGCACTGGCCGGCATAGATGATGCCCGGGCCCAGATGCTGCCCGACCACAAGTTGGAGGCCCTGCGCGCCCTGCAGGCCGAAGGCCGTGTGGTGGCCATGGTGGGTGACGGGGTCAACGATGCACCGGCGCTCACCCAGGCCGATCTGGCGGTGGCCGTGGGCACCGGCTCGGATATCGCCCTGGAATCCGCCCAGGTGATCCTTACCCGCTCCCGTCTGCTGGGGATGGTGGAAACAATGCGCATCTCCCGGCGCACCTTCCGGGTGATCCGCGAGAACATCGGCCTGTCCATCGCCTACAATGTCATTGCCGTGCCCCTGGCCATGGCCGGGCTGGTGATTCCGCTGGTTTCGGCGATTGCCATGAGCTCCAGTTCGCTGCTGGTGGTGGGCAACGCCATCCTGCTGCGGCTGTGGGGCCGCCGGGAGCTGGGGCCGGAACTGGCCGCCGAGGGCGGGGGTGCCGCCGGAACCAAATCCCAGACGGCCCGACCCGATCCTCAGCCAGCCGGTTTAACTTGACAATCGGCATCAATAAACTATCTTAAATATTTATTTCAAGCTATAGCCCGCTAGGCAATCGGTTGTTGACGTAATATCAGCCCAGGTTCTGGAGGCCTGTACAGAGGCCGCCACGGACATATGATGCTGATAGTGCAGGCAATAATATATTCAGACTGCGGCCATGAAAAAAGATCCAGTCCAGTTTCTGACAATCAGGTATGTGGCGGTGCTGGGGCTGATCGGCCTGACCAGCCTCCTCGGCTATTCCTATGTGGAAATACTGGTGGAGTCCGAGATAAAAAGCGCCTACCGGCTCAACATTGCGGGCCGCCAGCGCATGCTTATCAACAGGCTGGGCCTGCTGGGTGTCAAGCTTGACCGGCTGGAAGAAGGCCCGGAACGGGAGAGCGCAAGGGCTGATATCGAGCAGGGAATCAATGAGATCAGGGAAAACCAGCGGGTGATCCTCAATGGGGACCGTGATCGCAGAATACAGCCGCTTTCCCGGAAACTCAAACAGGATGTCTATTATTCCGGGGAACCCTCGCTAAATGACCTCCAAGAAATCTTCATGTCTGAGATCAAGGTGCTTGCCGACCTGCACGAGCCTGGGGCGCCAGTGGCGGATGATGGGCATGACCACCTGGATTCGTTTATTGACATGGCCCTGGGGGACCTGCTGGCCAAGCTGGAGTTTGCAGTTTCGGCCCTGCAAAAGGAAAGCGAAGCCCATATAGGTCAAATGCAGGCCAGACTGAACATGGTCATCATTATCATCCTGCTGTTGCTGCTGGCTTCCGCGCTGCTGGTGTTCCGGCCGGCCATCTGGCAGATCGGGCGGGTCCATGACGAACTGCAGGCCAGCGAGGAGCGCAACCGGCAAGTGCTGGCCGTGGCCCTGGAAGGATACTGGCTGCTGGATCACGAAATGAAGACCGTGGAGATCAACGAAAGTCTTTCCAAGATCCTGGGATATACCGAGGAGGAAATGCTGGGCCGCACTCCCGATGAGTTTGTGGGGAAAACTAAAAAGGAGGAAATTCTCGGCAATATCCGCAGGCGGGAGACCCAGGACAAGCGCTCCTACCAGATGGAATACATGCACAAGGACGGCCACCCCGTGTATGTCCAGGCCAATGCCAGCACGCTTCGTGATGAAGAGGGCCGGGTCACCGGTTCCTATGCCTTTATCAGCGATATCACGGCCCAGAAAAAGGCCGAGGGGGAACGCGACAAGCTGTTCCGGGCCGTGGAGGAGTCGCCCATGGCCATTGTCATTACCAACATCTCCGGTGAAATCGAATATGTGAACCCGGCCTTTACCAGGAACACGGGATACTCATTTGAAGAGGCCATGGGCAAGAACCCCCGGCTTCTTCAGTCCGGCTCGCACGACAAGGAATTTTATGAGGATCTGTGGGAAACAATTCTGACCGGCCATGTCTGGCGGGGGGAAATCCAGAACAAGAACAAGATCGGCGAGATTTTCTGGGAATCGGTATCCATCGCCCCGATACGGCTGGGCGGCGCGGAAATCACTCACTTCGTGGCCGTCAAGGAAAACATCACCGACCGGAAAAACCTGGAGACATCTTTGCGGCTGGCCAAGGACAGGGCCGAGACCGCCACCAAGGCCAAGGCGGAGTTTCTGGCCAACATGAGCCATGAGATACGTACCCCCATGAATGGGGTGATTGGGATGCTGGAACTGCTGGGCGCCACCAGCCTCAACGAGGAACAGCGCCACTATGCCGAGACGGCCTTCCGTTCCGCCGAAATGCAGCTCAGCATCATCAACGACATCCTGGATTTCTCCAAGATTGAGGCCGGGATGCTGGTGGTGGAGTCCATTCCGTTCAACCTGGTCCAAATGATGGAGGAGACCGTGACCATGATGGCCCAGCCGGCCCATGGCAAGGGGCTGGAGCTGGGGGTATTCATTGACCCGAAGATTCCGCTCAGGGTTTCCGGTGATCCCACCCGCCTGCGCCAGATCACCGCCAACCTGGTCAATAACGCCATCAAGTTCACCAGCACCGGAGAGGTGATGGTAACGGCCAAAATCAGCAAGGAAACCAGCCAGCATGTCTATGTGAGAATCGATGTGCGGGATACCGGCATCGGCATTACTCAGGCCGTGCAGGAGCGCCTGTTCGAGGAATTTGTCCAGGCCGATGCCTCCACCACCCGCAAATATGGCGGAACCGGGCTGGGGCTGACCATCAGCAAAAAGCTGACCGAGCTGATGGGGGGGGCCATCAGCCTGGTGAGCGAGCCTGGCAAGGGTTCCACCTTCACCATTACCATTCCCTTTGAAAAAATCGAGCAGTACGAGGGCAATGTGGAGCGGAGGATGGATAACCTCCGGGTGCTTATCGTGGATGACAATGCCACCAACAGAGAAATTCTCATGCGCTACTGCGAGTCCTGGGGGATGAGCCCCCAGGCCGCCCCGGGGTCCCTGGAGGGTCTTGAACTGCTCAAGCGGGAATTGGCCGGCGTGGAAGCCGGAAAGCCGGCGTTCGATCTGGCCCTGCTGGATTATCACATGCCCGATATGGACGGCCTGCAACTGGGCCGTGAAATCATGCAGCATTATCCCCAGGCCATCTCCCACATGGTGATGCTCAGCTCATCGCGCCCCGAGGACAAGATCGCGCTCCAGGAATCCGGCATTGAACTGCGCCTGGTAAAGCCTATCCGCCAGTCGCAGTTTTTTGATACGCTGGTGGCCCTGTTTGCCAGTGATGAAGACGGGTACGATCTGGAAACGGACGGGGACGGCACTGCTGCGGAGATTCACCAGTTTACCGGCCGGGTCCTGGTGGTGGAGGATACCTTCATCAACCAGCAGGTCATCCGGGGAGCGCTGGCCCGCCACGGCATTCATCCCGAGATAGCCAACAACGGCCGCGAGGCCCTGGCCCTGACCTCCCGGAACGATTATGACCTGGTGCTGATGGATGTGCAGATGCCGGAAATGGACGGCCTGGAAGCCACCCGGCGCATCAGGGAACGGGAGCAGGAACGGAATCTCCCCCACCTGAACATCATCGCCATGACAGCCCATGTAATGAAGGGAGACAGGGAAATCTGCCTGGAGGCCGGCATGGATGATTATCTGCCCAAGCCAATACGTCAGGCTCAGCTGGAAAAAATCCTTGCCTACTGGCTTCAGCCTTCAAATATTGCCGGGGCCTTGAAACCGGAGGCCGGGCCGGGCCATGAAAAGAGCGAAGACCGGGCGGCAGAGCCTTCTGCGCAGGAACCACCCGCCCCGCCCCCGGGAACCCGGGTGGGGGCCATTG